>NZ_DALZDK010000022.1:56098-91042 GCF_031978665.1 Niallia sp.
GATTCGGAAAATAGTATCGGATCATCCGATAAATTTCGATGAATTGCTTGTTGTTACGTTTACGAATGCATCGGCAGCTGAAATGAAGCACCGGATTGGCGACGTATTGGAAAAGGAAATTAACGCCAATCCAACTTCTCAGCATTTAAAAAGACAATTGGCACTTTTAAATAAAGCACATATTTCTACGATCCATTCTTTTTGTTTGGAGGTTATACGAAAATATTATTATGTTATTGACTTAGATCCAGGTTTTAGAATTGCTGATGAAACAGAAGCACAATTATTAAGAGATGAATGTTTGGAAGATCTTTTTGAAGAGGAATACGGCAAGGAAAATAATGTTGCATTTTTTGATTTAGTAGATGCTTTTACGAATGATCGCAGTGATGATGCCTTACAGCGCATGATTCAAGAAATGTATGATTTTTCTCGTGCTAATCCATTCCCATCTGCCTATTTACAGTCCTTGATCAAGATGTATGCTATCGGGGAGGATGCAGAATTAACGGAATTACCGTTTATGAAGCATTTAATTGCTGATGTGGAACTACAATTTGAAGGAGTAAGGAAGCTGCTTGAGTATGGCTATGAATTGACGAAGCTTCCGGGGGGACCAGCGCCGCGTGCAAGTAATTTCCTAGAGGATTTAGAATTGGTGTCTATTCTTGAGAAAGCAAAGGCTCAATCGTGGGAAACATTATATGAGGCGATGCAATCATTGAAATTTTCACGAGCAAAGCCATGTAAAGGAGAGGAATATGATTCTGCCCTTGTGGAAGAAGGCCAGAAAATAAGAGACCGTGCGAAAAAAATATTGCAAGAACTACAAAGTGAGCTTTTTACAAGAAAGCCACAAAGCTTTTTAAAGGATATGGCTGAGATGAAGCCGCATGTTAAGACACTTGTTTATCTCGTCGAAGCTTTTGGGGAAAGGTTTCAACAAATAAAAATGGATAAGGGATTAGTTGACTTTGCTGATTTAGAGCATTATTGTTTATCCATTTTAAGTCTTCCAGAAGAAAATGAACTAATTCCATCAGAAGCTGCATTATTTTATCGAAATCTGTTTAAAGAAGTCCTTATTGATGAGTACCAGGACGTGAATTTAGTTCAGGAATCTATTCTAAAGCTAGTGACAAAGGATATCGAATCAGAAGGAAATCTTTTTATGGTCGGGGATGTAAAACAAAGTATCTATCGGTTTCGATTAGCAGAACCAAACTTATTTTTGGCTAAATATCTTCGCTTTCAAGAACGTGAGGATGCTGGATTTAAAATAGACTTGGCGAAAAACTTTCGAAGTAGAAAAGAAGTTCTAGAAGGAACGAACTTTCTCTTCAAGCAAATAATGGGCGTAAAAGTTGGGGAAATCGAATATGACGAAAGTGCAGAATTAAAGCTCGGTGCGAGTTATCCAGAAGAGTCAGCTTATCCGATTGAAGTAGCATTAGTAAATCAAAGTGCTGAATCTAGTGAAGAAAGTGAAATTGATGGAGAGACGATGGGGCTGGACGCCGTAGAACTTGAACAATCACAGCTGGAAGCTAGAGTCATTGCGGAAAAAGTAAAGGAATTATTTGAAACAAATCAAGAAGTCTATGATGCAAAACAAAAAGCATACCGTCCTATTCGCTATAAGGATATGGTCATTTTATTACGTTCCATGACATGGGCTCCACAAATTATGGAAGAACTAAAGCAGTATAATATACAGACCTATGCAAATTTAACAACTGGCTATTTTGAATCAACAGAAGTGGATATTATGATGTCTTTACTGAAGGTAATCGATAATCCATATCAAGATATTCCTCTTGCATCAGTTCTTCGCTCCCCGATTGTTGGTTTATCGGAAGAGGAGTTAAGTAGATTGCGAATTGCCAAAAAACAAGGAGCATTTTATGAAGCTATCCAAGCATTTATCCATTTGAACAGTCAGAAAGAAGAAGCGTTATATGGAAAAATAAGACCGTTTTTTGATAAATTAGTTGATTGGCGTTCAGAGGCAAGGAGAGGAGCCTTATCAGAGCTAATTTGGAAGCTGTATCGGGAAACGTACTTCTATGATTTTGTTGGAGGATTACCAGCTGGAAATCAGCGGCAGGCGAATTTGCGTGCACTTTATGATAGAGCTCGCCAATATGAAGAGACGTCGTTTCGAGGTTTATTCCGTTTCCTTCGCTTTGTTGAGCGAATGAGAGATCGAGGGAATGATTTAGGCGCAGCAAGAGCATTAACGGAACAAGAAGATGTTATTCGGATTATGACGATTCACAGTAGTAAAGGCTTAGAATTCCCATTTGTTTTTATGGCAGGAATGGGGCGCAATTTCAATACGATGGATTTAAGAAAGAGCTTTTTATTAGATAAGGATCTAGGCTTTGCTACGAAATATATCGATGCGAAAAAGCGGATTTCTTACCCTTCCCTTCCGCAAATGGCATTTTCGAAAAAGAAGAAAATGGAGCTGCTCGCAGAAGAAATGCGCGTTTTATATGTTGCTTTGACTCGTGCAAAGGAAAAGCTGATTCTAATAGGTGCAGTAAAGGACATAGAAAAGGCAAAGCAGAAATGGTCACAAATAGTAGGACATTCCAATTGGCTTTTGCATGAATTTGATCGTGCACAAGCAAAATCTTATTTAGATTGGATTGGGCCAGCATTAGTCAGACATCGTGACAATACATGGATTCATTTAGAAACTTGGAGTGAAAAAGACGAAATTTCTTACCATTCATCCAATTGGGAAGTGAGAGTTTTGCAAAAAGAAGAGCTTTTAACGCGATCTGTTGAGAAAGAGCAAAAGGAAGAGGAATGGTTAAATAAAGTAGTTGAAGGAAAAAGAATAGAAAGTTCTTCTGCCTATAAGGAAGAAATCAGAGATACATTCGCATGGTTTTATTCCTCGAAGGATAGTACGTCACATCGCTCTAAGCAGTCTGTATCGGAATTAAAACGCCAAGGGGAACTGCGAGATGCCCAAAGCGGGACAGAACTTGTGAAAGCATGGAAGCAAACGGTGTGGAATCGACCGAAGTTTATGCAGGAAAAAAAATTAAGCCCAGCAGAAATTGGAACCGCAATGCATATGGTGATGCAGCATATAGATGTGAAAAAGGAAGTTACGGAAACTAGTTTAAACCAATTATTGGAGGATATGATCAGAAAGGAATTATTAACAAATGAGCAAGTAGAAGTTATTGATATTTCCTCCATAGTATCCTTTTTCCAATCTCCGTTAGGAAAAAGAATGCAGCATGCACCAAAGCTTGTTCGAGAAATTCCATTTAATATTGCGTATCCAGCAAGTCGAGTGTATGCAGACTGGCAGGGAGAAGAAGAGCCAGTACTCGTGCAAGGAATTATTGATGTATTCTTTGAAGATGAAATAGGCACTGTATTGCTTGATTATAAAACAGACACAATATCAGCCCGATATAAAGGTGGATACGACGAAGCAAAGCCAATGTTAGAATCACGTTATAAAGTACAAATAGAGCTTTATACAGAGGCGTTGGAAAAAATCTTAAAGCGAAAAATTGAGGAGAAGTATCTATTTTTCTTTGATGGTGGACATGTATTGAAACTCTAATTTGGAAATTGAAAGCTATATGATAAAGATAAAAAAATCGCTCCACGTTTTTTTGTGGGACGATTTTTTTTAGGGTGAATTTCCAGTCCAACTAAGTTGTTACTAGTTGCACTTTTTTCCAACTATATAAACTCATGAAATGATAACCCTTCCAAACATAAACATGAAAAAATATTATTGACTTTAAAGAAAAAATCCAATAAAGTATTAAAGTAATTCAACTAAACTACTTTGTTTAAAGTAGTTTGGATAAAGTGATGAACAAAGGAAGGGGATCATATATGAAATTTACACAATTCTTAAAAACAAGAGGTGCGAGTCCTTCGATTTTTATGGGGATATTCTATGCAATCGCAATGCTAGGTATTTTTCTTCCAGGATATTCAGCAATTCCGGGAAATATTGATAAATTACCAATTGCCATTATTAATGATGATGCAGGTGAATATGGGGGAACAATTGCCGATCAGTTGAATGAAAATTTACCTTTTAAAGAAATAGAATCAGATATTACAAATAAGCAAGCATTGAAAGATTTAGAAAAGAATGATTTAGCATTAGTCATTCACATTCCAGAAAACTTCTCTCAAAATCTTCAAAACGGAGAAACATCCTCAAGCATTGACTTTACAATTAATGAAGCGGGAGCAACAACGATTTCTTCTACAATGAATTCCGTTGTTACACAAATTAATAATCAGTTAAGTGAACAATTTTCGAAACAAACTGCACAAGGGGTATTAATGAACTTTAATGTACCAGAAGAGCAAGCAGCTGAAATAGCTAACCAAATAGAAACAGCATATGTGGGAAATGTGATTTCAATTAATGAGATAAAAGATGGTATGAATAACAACATGCTACCAATGTTTTTAACGATGGCAGGATATGTAGCTGCGATGATTGGTGCCATGCAATTAGTAGGAGCATATAAGGAAAGTCGCGGAAGAGCTAGCAAGACACGCTTATTCTTGTATGTTCAATTAACTGGCTTGTTAATTGCTGTAGTATCATCCCTAATTGCTACAGGTGTTGCCTACTTAGTAAATGAACCAAGTGGTGCATTATTCTTCGGTATTGTAGGGCAACAAATTTTAAACTACATGGTATGTCTGAATTTCACAGCGATTTTAATTTTCTTGCTCGGTGAAGGCGGAATGATTTTAAACTTACCGATTTTATTAACACAAACTTTAGCAAATGGTGCTACAATGTCACGTGATATGATGTATTTACCATATGAATGGATGAGTCATATATCTCCGATGTATTATTCCGTTCAAGCGTACTTTGCTCAGTTATATGGAAGTATTAGTCCAAGTCCGTATATTTGGTCCATGGTGACAATCGGTGCAGTGGCTATGTTAATTAATATTGCAATAGTGGCTTTTCTTCATAAACCAATGCCGATAAATAAATTAGAAGCGGAAGACAAAAAGGAAAATAAAGAGAATTCAGCTGAAATTACTGCTTAGTTTTGCTAAAATAAGGATATCTCTTCTAGAAGGAGCATGAACATGGCCATTCAGATATTTATATTGAGTAAATTAATCGAAGAAAATACGTATCCTTATAAATTAAAAAAGCAGCTTTCAGATCCTATCCCACTTGATCAATTAGCAGGATTGACAGAAAGTAAATTGTATTACCATTTTGAGTCTTTAATGAAGCAAGGATTAATTGAGCCAGTCGAAGTAATAAGAGAAGAACATAGACCAGATAAGCAAGTATTTGCGATTACATCGAAAGGACGCGAAGCACTGCCAGGGAAGATATATACGCTATTTGAGAAGGCAGATGCAATCAGTGATATGTTCGTAGGATTAGCAAATATGAAGTATGTAGAGCGAGAGAAAGTTGTAGACATCCTTGAGAAAAAAATGAAAAACATTAAGGAACGCTTGGAGCAGATTATGATTTTAGAGAATAAGCTTCAAATAGATAAAGAAAAAGAAAAATTCCTTGAATTTATAACAGATTATATTTCTGCTAAGGCAAACCAAAAAACATATTGGCTAGAACAGTTGATTAAACGGATTGAGATAGGAGAAATATAAAATAAATTGGTGAATGAAAAAGTCGTCTTTCCTTTAGGGAAGGCGACTTATTTTAGGTTAATTATTATCAGCTATAGGCTGATCAACACCGCTACCATCTGTATAGTTGCTGGAATTGACCGCATTATTCGTTATAACAAATGCTCCGTTATTTCCAGTACCAGAGCCTATTGTTGATTTTGAATTGTCTTTCGGAGAGATGAAAAGGGAATCACCGAATTGCACAATTCCCGCTCCTGTATTGACAATTTGAATCGGACCTATTATTGCAGGCATGATTCTACCCTCCTTGCAAGATAAATTAGCAATCTATAAACGGTAGTAAATAAAACTCTAATTATTAGCAACAACTGGTTGGTCTATTAAACTAGTGTCTACATAGTTACTGGCGTTCAAGCCATTGTTTGTAATGATAAAAGCTCCAGTATTGGAGGTCCCTGAGCCTAAGGTTGCTTTGGAATTTCCTTTAGGAGAAATAAACAACGAATCTCCAAATTGGACAATTCCTTCCCCTACGTTAACAATTTGTACTGGACCTACGATTGCAGGCATTTTTTAACCTCCTTGTTATTGATTTTTATTGTCTTGATACCACTCAATAATGGGAAGTAAGATTCTCATTATTGAGGTTTCATATTATTGCTCCGCCTCTGGTTCAACATTGGAAAAAGGTGAACCTGCAATATCTGTACCGGTAACAGAAACAGGACTTTGGGAGGTTGGAATATTTAGTTGGCTAGGTTCATTTAATTGAATTAAATTGTTGCCAACCTCTGTTGCAATAGATTGCTCAATCTGACGAATATGCTTAATTCTTGCTTCTGTATATATATGCCGACAATTTCCTATTTGCAATAAAGAAGCAGAAGATATTCCTGTAATATTAATATGATGTACTTTAATAATAGGTTTCTTATTTTCAAAATGGCAGGCGACATTTTCTATAATTGGAATTAATGGAATAGGTTCTGTAAAGACAGGATAGTCTTCATATGCACCTTCATTTCCATAAAAGAGATCCCGCTGTCTTTGAACGGCTAAAGCTCGTGAAACAGCCTGATGGTAAGTAGCATCACCAATCTCTAAAATCGACGAAAAGGATACCGTACTGACGTTGATTAAATCGACAACAGACGTTCGCTGTAGCATGATTAAATTTTCGGATGCAGTGGAACAAATGGACCAATTATTAGTGATTCAGCGGGTGTATCAAAGGTAGAGGCCAATTGAATGGTTTGGGCATCTCCTACCAAGCAAATAGAGGAGCTTGCAACCCCAATAATATTTATATTTCCTACTTGAAGCTCTCGGTTATATACTTGAAAATTCATTCTTTCCCACTTCCCTTCATGTTATCTGGTATATGACTTAAAAATAAATGGACTCCATTTTCCATTTCTTCCTTCAAAGCTTGGATAATCGCTTCATTGGTTAAATTGCTTCCATTTTGTTTACGGTTGGCACCTTGCTGTAAATAATATTGGATTCTTGTTGGTAATTGTTTAGTGATATCCTCTTGAATAAAGGAGACGTATGATTCCTCCTCTTGTATATTTAGTTCTACTTGCTTTTTTCGAATAATATCTGGTAGTTCTAACTGGATAAATTGAAGCATTTCCTCTTCTATATTCATGGACCGATTCATCATTTGCTTTGGATCGATGGGTGGATAGAAGGGGGCATGCGGCTGATTAATAGGTGAATTGGGATTAATAGCGAGCTCTTCAATATTGCTTAAATCTTCGGGATTAAGCCCGATATTCAATGTTCCTTCTAACGTCTCTACTTTTAATTGGTCAAAGCTGTAGTCAATTCGCTCAATATGAACACTTGGCTTTTCCTTTATCGCCGTAATATCATTGGTTAGGGAAGAGACTTGCTTTTCCAAATCGTTTATTCTTTTTTCAAGTAACTGTAAATACTGGCGCATTTTTTCGCTGTATTGGTAAAAATCATAAGACATTTCTATCCCCCCTTTTTACCTTATTGCAAGTATTTCCTATTTTCGAGGAGACTGCAAGGGAACTGCAGGCGAGAAAATTGTTTCTTCATCGGCTACATTAAGTCCAGGTTCTTCTGGCTTTAGTTCAGGAGCAGATTCTGTGAATCCGCCTGAATTATATAAATACGAGGCAGGTTTAATAATACCTGCACTACCTATTTGCAATACAGAGGAGTTGGAGATTCCTCCAATTTTAATCGTATTTATGACTATGGATTGTTGGATAAAATAATTCATTTCACATCACCTTTTAGTCTACTTACGCATTTGCTGCAATTGGCTGATCCAGTCCATCGTTATCATACGTATTAGTAGAACTGCGATAGTTAGTAACCTTTAATCCATCACCTGTATTAAAAGAGCCTGATCCAGAAAAAGTTTTCGCATTAGAGATGGGCATCATTTTGTACACATCGCCAATATTAAAAATAGAGCTACCTCCCACTGATATAACTTGAGCTACTCCAACAATTGCTGGCATATTCAACATCCTTTATACAATATTCTTATACATACTATGGAACTCAAACAAATTAGGTGATACATTCACCTATATAGATAAAACCTTCTCCTAACTAACTTATTCTTATGAATGGTTGTATTATGACAAGAAATAGGGATATAAGGTAGGGGAAAATACATACTTAAATAGGAACATTCCAAATAATAAAAAGTATTTGGAATGTTCTAGTAGAGAAATTTTTTTATTTGGAAATATTTTTAAGAAAGTTTATAATTTTCTTAAATGTTCTAAATACTATCATGGGAAAATGGGGGAAAAGAGATGAAGCTCACAACGGTTGCATTTGATGACAAAGTATTTATAGGATTAGTAGAAGAAGCAGGGATATTGGCCTTAAATGATGTAGAAGAGAAGCATACGGGAAGACGACCATATGCAGAAGATCTTGTTACATGCATGGAACAAGAAGACTTTTTGGACAAGGTGAGCGATTTAGTTAATTGGGTAGAAGAACAAAATGATAAAGCTGAATTTTATATTCCAATGGAAAAGGTGAAGTTGCTCGCACCTATTCCAAAACCAAGAAAAAATATTTTTTGCGTGGGGAAAAATTATGAGGAACACGCAATTGAAATGGGCAGTAAGGAGGACATCCCAGAGCATGTAATGGTCTTTACGAAAGCTCCAACAACAGTTATTGGACATATGGATGACATCTTAGAGCATAGCGAAGTAACCAATGAACTTGATTATGAGGGAGAACTTGCTATTGTTATTGGAAAAAGAGGGAAAGGAATTGAGAAAGAGGAGGCACTAGGTTACATATTTGGGTATACCATTTTGAATGATATTACTGCTAGAGATTTGCAGAAGAAACATAAACAATTCTTTATTGGGAAAAGCTTAGATACCAGTGCGCCGATGGGTCCCTGGATTGTAACAAGTGACAGTATTCCAAATCCGAATGAATTAACTATTACTACAACAGTAAATGGAGAAATAAGACAACAATCTAATACAAAGCATTTTATTTTCCCAATTGAAGAGGTGATCAGTGTATTGTCTAAGGGAATGACTTTAGAGCCTGGTGATATTATTGCAACGGGAACACCAGCTGGAGTAGGGAAAGGATTTAACCCGCCGCGTTTCTTAAAGGATGGAGATTCGATAGAAATATTTGTTGAAGGAATTGGTACACTTTTAAATAAAGTAGTAAGGGACGAATAATATGCCGTAAATAGTGGAAATGAATCGATATGTGTTAAAATAATGGAGAAAAGGAGGGAGATATATGAGTTCAACAGATGCTCATGTGCTGACATGGATTATTGGGTTCGTTCTATTTGCTATATCATTCGGTTTACATAAAGCTGGAAAAGATAAGGGCAGTAAAATCCTACATATGGTGTTACGTGTAGTATATATTCTTATTATTGGTTCTGGAATTGGTTTACTCGCAAAAACAGGTATGGATTTCATGCATACAATCAAGATGCTTGTAGGTATTTGGGTAATAGGAATGCTTGAAATGGTACTGATTCGCACGAAAAAAGGCGAAAATACGAAAACACTATGGATCTTATTGGCTGTTGCCATTGTTCTCGTGTTGGGAATTGGATACAGCATTTAATAGGTAAATCCTTAAGGCTTGTAGAAGAGATATCTTTTACAAGCTTTTTCAAAAGCTTGTAATTTTTCATAGAGTGAGGACAATGTGGAGAAAAAAGGGAGGCAATAAATGAATGTATTTACAATGAAAATTGCAGTGCTTCTACTCCTTTGTACAGGAGCATTGTATCAAGCATATAAAACAGATGCTTGGAATTTCGTGATGCTCTTATTTTTATTTACTATTATTCTTGGATTCTATTTTCTTGTACCGATGTTTAAAAGAAAAAGCATACCTTTATTTTTGATCTTGATTACCCTTGAAATCATACAGTTCACAGTAGAAAGCGCATTAAATGCGTATCTCCTTCTATTACTATTTTATTTTACAATAGTAATAAGTACATACATGTCAACGAAATTATTCCGCGTTATTATTTGTTTATTTCTTATCATGAATGTTGCGATTGGTATTATTGCGTTTTCCTATCCACCTTTTATTTGGATAAGTTTATTCTTACTTATCTCGTATTTACTCATCCGTTTGAACGAGCTGGAGGAAGAGTATCAACAAATAAGAGATACGTATGAATCTTTAGTAAACGATTATCGTATACAGAAAAGACAATCCTATCATAATGAGCATGCGGCAAGAGTAGAGGAGAGAAATCTCATTACCAGAGAAATGCATGATTCAGTTGGACATAAGCTAACAGCTTTATTGATGCAAATTGAACAATTTTCAATTAAAGAGAAAAAGGAACAGTATGTGATTTTAAAGAATATGACAGAGGAATGCTTAGAAGAAACGAGAAAAGCAGTTCGACTATTACAAGTAAAGGAACCAGGAGGAATTGCTTCTATTATTGTTCTTATTAAAAAATTGGAAAGTGAAAACAATATTCACGTTCATTTTACAACAAAGCAAGGAGTACTCCAAGTCAATCTAAGCAATAAACAAAGTGCGGTTCTATACCGTTCCATTCAGGAAGGAATAACAAATGCCATGAAGTATGGAAGTTCAAAGGCTGTGCATATAACGTTAGGTGTTTCTCCAATTGGAAATTTAACATTTGAGATTAGAAATCCTTATATTCATAAGCATCCATTTCATTATGGGTTTGGCTTAGAAAATATGAAAAGTAGAATAGATGAAGCACAAGGAAAGTTAGAAGTTCTTCAATTGGATGGAGAATTTATCCTGCAAGGAAATATTCTTATTGGAGGAAAAGAAAATGATTCGCGTGTTAGTTGCTGAAGATCAAGCAATTGTCAGAAATGGCTTAAAGATGATTATTGAGCAAGACAAAGATATCCAGGTTGTTGCGGCAGCAGAAAACGGAAAGGAAGTATTGTCGTTATTAGAAAAAACAATTGTGGATATTGTTCTTATGGATATTCGTATGCCAATTATGGACGGTCTAGAAGCAACAAAACGAATTCGTCAGCAATTTCCCCGTATAAAAATACTTATCCTAACAACTTTTAACGACGAGGAATATGCAATACAGGCTTTTCAAGAAGGAGCCAATGGATTTCTTCTAAAGACGACAGACAGTTTTACTTTAGTAAATAGCATAAAGAGCTGTTTATCAGGCGGAATTTCGATACATGACCAAGTCGCCGCTAAATTAATGCCAAAGCTTTTAAAAAAAGAGAGCAATTATGAAAGGTCATCGAGCCAGACGATTGACCTAACAAAAAGAGAAATCGAAATCGTAAAAAGAATAGGACAAGGAAAAACCAATAAAGAAATTTCCAGTGAACTATTATTGTCTGTTGGAACAATAAAAAATCAGATTACTCAAATTTTAGCCAAATTAGAATTAAGAGATCGAACCCAATTAGCTATTTATGCGGTGCGGAATGATTATATTTGAAATCCATCATTGTTTAGAAATAAATTAAATTCATTTCTATGATTACGTAGAAAAAGCCAGTGGTAGTTAACAAGTAAAAGGACTTTCGAAGAATGAAAGTAGCAAATCTAGGGGGAGGCAGACCCCCTTACATGTAAGTAAAGAGGGAGTTGTCCCATCCCCTAATTATAATTTATGCTTTGGATAGATGAATAAAGCCTTCGCCAAATACGTCTCTTACATCATGAATGGTAATAAAGGAGTTTTCATCTGTTTGTTTTACGATTTTCTTTAATTTTACAACTTCTTGGTTACTAATAATGATATAAAGTATTTCTTTTTCCTCTTTTGTATAATAGCCATGACCAGATAGTACAGTAACTCCACGATTTAATTGCGCATTTACCTGATTAGCAATTTCAGCAGGTTGATTTGAAATGATTGTGACTGCTTTCTTCGGGTTGACACCTTCAATGACAAATTCCATTACCTTTGTTCCAATATAAAGCATAATGATTGTCAGCATCACACCTTCCGCTTTTATAAGGAAATAGGATGCAAATACAACAAGTAGGTCAAAAAATAATAACCCATAACTTATACTCCAACCGAGATACTTATTGGTTAATTTTGCTAGAATAGTAGAACCAGCTGTAGTACCGCCTACTCTTATAATTAAACCAATTCCAACCCCAGCAAAAACGCCACCAAAAATCACATTAACAAATAATTCATCAGAGCTAATCGACCATGTTTCTGTTAGATGTAAAAATAATGAGTTGAAAAAAACTGCGATAATGGTATAAATTGTCATTTGTTTACTTAAAAATTTATAGCCAATTATTAGTAAAATTGTATTTAAAACAAAGTTAACGATACCCGGTGACCATTTAAATAAGTAATAGGCAATAATGGTTAAACCTGTTACTCCTCCTTCTCCTAAGTCATTAGGAATAACGAATAAATTGACAGCTAATGCAAAAAGGAAGGAGCCAAATATAATTATAGGGATATCCTTTCCATATTTTTTCATAAAGAAAACCTCCAGTAATGAACATAAACTAAATGCTAAATCATTACCAGTATAATAAAGGGAGTCGTTAATTCATAGGAAAAATTTTGCTTATTACATATTAAAGAGAAGATATGAAAAGAAAAATGAGGCATTCGTAATCAAAGGTTTTGTGGAAGCAGGAAAGTCAAGTGTGGCTTGAAATTCTTCCGAAATGACCTTACATAATGTCTATTAGAGGAATAATCATGAGGGGGATATAAAGGAATGAGATGAATAGAACAAACTCCCACTCAGACAAGAAGAGTGGGAGTTTCTTTAATTTTAGGAAGATACCTCCTTTTTTATGCAAAGCTTACTGTGCTATAGATCTTTCTTCGAAAAAAGCTTATGTTTATTAAGCATTATTTATTGGAGTTTCCTCTTCCATTAGTTTCGTTACTTTAACTCGGCTGATTCGCCGATCTATAATCTCTTCAATCTGGAATTCAAAGTTCTTAAAAGTAATGGTAGGTTTTTCCTGTTCATTCGGAATATAGCCAATCTTGCTAATCAGAAAACCACTCAACGTATCATATATTTCTACAGGCAAGGTGATTTTCAACAGCTCTTGCACATCATCTAAACTAATAGTTCCTTGTAGGAGATAAGTATGTTCACCAATAATTTTAATTTCAGGAGGTTTTGGTTCATCGTATTCGTCAAAAATATTCCCAACGATTTCCTCAATTAAATCTTCCATAGTAACGATTCCATCTGTACCTCCATATTCATCGACGACGATGGCAAAAAGGATGTTGTTTTTTTGCATCTGTATAAATAATTCATCCGTTCTCTTTGATTCCAATACGAAATACGGCTTTCGAATAATATCACTCAATTGAAAAGATGTATTTTCATTGCCCATATATGCTAAGAGATCTTTAGAATGAAGAATACCAATAATATTATCCATGTTCTCCTCGTACACAGGATAGCGCGTATACATTTCCCGATTTACAAGAGCGATAATCTCTTTTAATGTATAGTCGGAAGGAATGGCCACCATATTAGAACGATGGGTCATAATATCTGTGACATTTTTATTATCAAATTCAAAAATATTATGGATCATCATCCGTTCATCTTCGTCAATATTTCCTTTTTCATTTCCAACATCAATCATCATTTTTATATCTTCTTCCGTTATTTCCTCGTCCTCGTCATCTGGGCTAACTCCAAATAAACGTGCCACGATATTTGTAGAGAATGTTAAAAAAGCGACAAAAGGAGCTGTTACTTTGGAAAGTACCGTTAATGGACTTGCAGCAAACATAGCAATTCCTTCTGCTTTTTTTAAAGCAACTCTCTTTGGAACTAATTCACCAAAGACCAAGGTAAAATAGGATAGCAATAGCGTAATTATAATGACTGAAATAGAATCAAGTAAGCTTTGAGAGAGAGGAATTCCCATTGCTAAAAATAAATCTGTTAAGTGACCAGCAAAGCTGTCAGCAGCAAATGCACTGGCGAGAAAACCAGCGAGGGTAATCCCGATTTGAATTGTGGCTAAAAATTTACTTGGTTCTGATAGAAGATTGTAGACTATTTTAGCCTTTTTATGACCTGTATCAGCCATATGTTTGATTTTATTATCATTTAAGGAAATGAGCGCAATTTCTGCCGCAGCAAAGAAAGCATTTAAAGCAATTAAGATGACTAGGACTAAAACGCCCAATTCTTTCAGCTCCTTTCCAATGGCTTGTTTCCTATTTGTTTTACCCTTTTTTAGGGAAAGTATGCTTTTAGTTAAGGATTGGATTATCACGAGTACTAAACATAATGACCAGAGTCATTTTAATTTTTGAAAGAAATGACCTTTAGGTATAGGAATTGATGCGTTTTTTCATTATTCTGTATATAGAAAGGGTGATTAAGCGTTGTTAGAGATCATGAATCTATCTAAATCATATAAACAGAAGCATGTGGTGAATTCCGTTAATTTATATTTGGAGAAAGGAGAAATTGTCGGATTACTCGGACCGAATGGGGCAGGGAAGTCGACGACTATTTCCATGATATCCTCATTAATTTCCCCTGATGCAGGAGATGTACGGCTTAATAATGAAAGCATCCTAAAAACGCCACAAAAGCTACGAAAAATACTTGGAGTCGTCCCACAGGAAATTGCTGTCTATATGGATTTATCTGCACGGGAGAACTTACTTTTCTTTGGGAAAATGCATCGAATTCCTAAAAACATTTTACAGAAGAGAGTGGATGAGGTTCTCGAAATAATCGGTTTAAAGGAAAGAGAAAGGGATTTAGTCAAAACCTTTTCTGGAGGAATGAAAAGGAGGCTAAATATTGGAGTTGCCCTCATTCATGAACCAGAAATTATTATAATGGATGAACCAACCGTTGGAATTGATCCGCAATCACGAAATTATATATTAGAAACAGTTAAAAAATTAAATAAAGAGAAGCAAATGACCGTACTCTACACAAGTCACTACATGGAAGAAGTAGAGTTTTTATGTAATCGAGTTTACATCATGGATCACGGGGAGATTATTGCTTCTGGAACAAAAGAGGATATTAAAAACATTCTTTCTGCAGAAACTGCGATTAATATTAAGGTAGAGATTGTAAAACATGAATTTACAGAAGCGCTCCGTCAACATGAAAACATTACAAATATTTCTATTCACCAATCAGTGATTACGGTTATCGTACCAAGACAAGTGAATTTAATTAAAGAGATTTTGCGAATTGCCGAAGAGCAGAAGACAAATGTACTCTCTATAAATATTGAGACACCAACATTAGAGGATGTTTTCTTGCATTTAACAGGCCGTCAATTAAGAGATTAGGAGGGTACTGTATGCTTTGGCAAATGATAAAGAAAGAACTATTAATGATTTGGAGAAGACCACGGGAGCTTATTGTCTTATTACTTATGCCTTTTGTGCTTATTACCATTCTTGGTAGTGCATTAGGGGCATTGGATGATAAAGGGGAGGTGGAAGTGCATGCGAAGCTTGCTGTTATAGTGGAAGATCAAGCAGAGCAAGCTCAACAACTAACAATAGAGAAAATTAATCAGTCTAATGCAAGCGAGCAGGAAAAAAGAGCTAAAACAGCCCTTATTCAAGCTCTACAACCAATCGACACATTTATTAATGAAGTAGGGGAAAATCCAGAAATGAAGAAAGTTCTATCCATTACGGAATTTAGTGACAGCACAAAAGTAAAAGAAAAGGATTTTGATGGTGTGTTACTTATTCCAAAAGGATTTACTACTGAATTTTATACCAATCTTTTAGAGGAAGAGACAAAGCTTCCTGTGTGGATACTAAAGACAAAAGACCAACAATCACTTCATGCATCCATTATTCAAGATATTATGACAAATTATCAAAAAGAGTGGATGTATCTAAAAACGGCGCAAGATCTGCAAATCGATTATTCGGCATTAGTGAGTGCAAAAGTAAATGGACAAATCGAAAATATCGAAAAGAAAAAAGAAATTAGTGCGTTTGCTTACTATGGAGTAGGAATGTGTGTGATGTTTGTATTCTATATTTCTACAACAGTAGCAGGTTTTGCTTATCAGCAAAAGGAAGAGCTTATGTATGAGCGAATAATGCTCGCAAATGTTCCGAAAATTGTGTTCTTTGCAGGTGTTTTTATTGCAGCATTTATTCTTTCCTTTTTACAGCAAGCTATTTTGTTTAGCTTAATAGCTTTGATTTATGAAGTAGTCTTTCCTAGTATAATAAACCATTTAGTTGTTATCCTAACCGTCAATCTAATGGCTGCAGCATTTGCTACAGTGGCATCTTCTATTTCTTTTGCCACTAATTCGCGAAATGTGGAAAGTATTTTGTCTTCTTTAATTGTGCCAATTATTGCATTTATGGGGGGCAGCTTTTTTGATGTAAGTGCAATTGGGGGATTTATGGAAACATTAGGCGAATATTCTCCCGGAGGAGCTGCACTTACTGCTTATTTAAAAGTATTTCAAGGCTATGATTTAGTGGATTTATGGAGTCAGCTAAAAGCAATTCTTTTGTTTTCTGTCATACTGCTGTTAATTAGTATTATTATCTTGAAGAAAAGAGGAGGGATACGATGAATGCAGTACTGTGGGGGAAATGTAAAAAGTTTATCAGGCAGCCAGGGGGATTTATAATAACCACCCTAATCTGTATCGTATTTGCATATTTAGTCGGCATCTCTTCCTTCACAAAGGTAGAAGTACCAATCTTCACAGATCAGTCGGAGAAAGCAAATGACATTTTAAAAGATTTAAATAAAAGTGCGAGTTATTCATTTGTTGTCTATTCAGAAGAGGAAGTAAAGGAGCAGCTAGAAAAAGGGAAAGCGGACGCGGGGGTATTACTAAATGCAGATACCTATACTATTTTTAGAATAGCCGAGACCTCGAATGTATTAATGGTCCAAAATTATCTGCAAAGCTATTATGATAATCGGCTAAAGGAACAAGCAATAATAAAGGAAGCAGCGGATAAAGTTGAAGCAGAAAGGGTGCTTGCAAGTAATAAGGAGACTCCAATTATTCCGGTGTCATATGAGCAATCACAAACGGAACATGAGGCTACCTATAATCAGTCTCTGCAGGCATTATTTGGTTTTACTTTATTTTTTTGTATTTATACTGTCTCTTTTACGGTAATCGAAATATTGAGAGATAAGCAAAATGGGATATGGGATCGATTCATCTTGTCATCTACATCGAAAGCACAAATATATTTTGGACATTTATTTTTCAGCTTTTTAATAGGCTATGTGCAAATAATAATGATTTTCCTTCTCTTTAGGTACGGGTTAAATATTGATTTTTATGGGAATTTTTATTTGGTGTATGTACTAATCATTCCATATTTATTTTCGATTGTGGCGTTAACAATTCTTCTGACAGGTTTAGTGAAAACACCAAGCCAGTTTAATGCAGTTATTCCATTGGTATCGGTTAGCTCTGCCATGCTTGGAGGAGCCTATTGGCCAATCGAAATCGTTACATCGAAAATAATGATTCTCTTGTCAAAATTTATTCCAATCACTTATGGAATGGATTTGTTAAAAAAAGGAATTATAGAAAGTGCATCATGGGTTGAAATTCTCGTACCAGCAGGAATTCTCTGTTTAATGGGGACAGTTATGTTGGGAATAGGGATTCAGCTAATTGAAAAAAGACATATCTAGGAAGTGTAACAGAAAGAATATTTAGAAAAAATAATAAATGGTGTATAATAAAAGGAAATAAATAACATTTGTGAAAAGGAGCTGAAATATTTGCTGAAAAAAATAGTAAAAGCATATTTATATGTTGTGGTTTTGCCTGTTACGTTTTTAATCTCTGTAATTTTTGAACCCAGTGGTAACCTTGTTCGGCTAACGAATGAAACAATTAGAGATATGTAGCAGCAAATGAAAGATATTATATAAGTGTCTGTCCATGAAGGCAGATGCTTATTTCTTTACAAGATACCAACTCAATATCAAAACGTAGACTTTCCAATCATAGAATTAGTAATAAGCAAAGGATTTATAAAGGAGATTACATGAAAAATATTTATATCATTTTAGTAACTTTAACAATCGAAACAGTGATAATATGGTTTGCATCCTTTTTATTACGATGGAAATTTGTCGACACCATATTTTTAGGTAGTTTATTGCTTTTTGGAATTGTTTATCTCTTTCGCTTATATATTCATCAAACGAATGCAACGTTTAACGCAAATATTGCCGGCTGGACATGGGAGGAAGCGGGAATTGGTCCTTTTCATTTCCGTGTTTCGCCGATTATTCTTGGACTTATTTTATTTATAGTAATTAGCTTTTTTGTTACGTTAATAACCTATTATTCTTATTTCATTTAGAAATGAAAATAGGTTGAATATCGAAACAGAAGTTAAATGGTAAAGGGAGCGAAATGAATGATATCTTTGGAACATGTAATATAAAACCGTTACTGCAGAGGACCTCCACTAGATTATTTTGATAAATTATTAGATAGAGGAGGAACAAAAATGTTAGAGACAAAGTTTGACAGATATTTAGAAGAGCTAAAAGAGAAGTTTGCTGGATGGGATTTTTCTAGCATACATGATACGGGCAGAATCCAAACAAGCTTGCTTTCCTGGTCATATGGCAGCAAAGTAATTACTGCCATGCACGAGGCTACTACGGTATTAGATATGGGAACTGGTGGAGGCGAGTTTCTTTCTTTACTAAAAAGGTATTTTCCACCAACCGTCTATGCTACAGAAGGACATAAACCAAATGTACCAATTGCCAAAGGGAAGTTAGAACCTTTAGGTGTAAATGTATATGAAATTGATGATGATGAACACTTGCCCTTTAGCGACCATCACTTTGATTTAGTTATAAATAGGCACGAATCTTATTCAGTAAAAGAGCTGAAAAGAATTTTAAAGCCCAATGGAATCTTTATCACCCAACAAGTGGGAGGTTGGGATTGCAAGGAAATAAATGAATGGTTTGGAGTAGCGATTAATCCAGAATTTAAAGAGTGGAATCTTCAATCAGCACTCAATTTGTTTTCTGATCTTGAATGGGAGATGATTGAACAAAAAGAGGAGTTTCCAACACAGCGCTTCTATGATTTGGGTGCATTTATATTCTATTTAAAAGCCATTCCTTGGCAAGTTCCTGATTTCAGTATAGAAAACTATCAGGATGCGCTGTTTCGCTTGTATCAGCACATTGAAAAGGTAGGATATTTTGATGTTACTCAATCTCGATTTTTCCTTAAAATGAAATGTATATAAGATAATGTGCCACTAATCACCTATAAAGCCTCGTAAATAGGCTAGTATAGGTGATTTTTTGTGAAAAGTTCACTAGCGTTTATAAGGATTAAAATGGTGACAGAAAATTCACATGGTTATTAGGAGGTTTTTTCCTTTTTTTCTAGAATGGTAGAAATTGAGAAGAGCTTGAAGGAGGGATTTAAATGGCTGGTGAAGAAATCGTTACGATAAAAGCTTTACAGAAAAGTTATGGAGAGAAGGAAGTCTTAAAAGGAGTTGATCTTCATGTATATCGAGGTGAGATTATTGGATATATAGGACCGAATGGTGCTGGAAAAAGTACCACGGTTAAAATAATCCTTGGTATTGAGGGGAATTATCATGGAGAAGTAATGCTTTTTGGGAAAAATATTAACGAAGATTCTATTGAGTATAAGCGGAAAATCGGTTATGTACCAGAAATAGCAGAGGTATACGATAATTTGACTGCTTCTGAATATTTAACTTTTATCGGTCAGCTATATGGAATGAGTGCTGATTTTGTTGACCGTAAGGCAAAAAGATTAATGGAACTGTTTGGCATAGGAGAGGTATATCATTCACGAATCTCCTCTTATTCCAAAGGGATGCGTCAAAAGCTGTTAATTATATCAAGTGTTTTGCATAATCCAGATATTCTTTTTCTAGACGAGCCAATTAATGGACTTGATGCGAATAGCGTAATGGTGTTTAAAGAAATACTTGCCCAGTTTGCATCATGTGGCAAAACAATATTTTATTCTTCACACATAATGGATGTAGTAGAAAAAATCAGCAGTCGGATTATTTTATTGAATGATGGAAAGATAGTGGTAGATGGGAGTTTTAAAGAGCTACAAATGCATAATGAACAGGGAAGCTTGGAAGGAATCTTTAATCAACTAACAGGATTTAACAGCCATAAAGAAATAGGTGAATCCTTTGTATCTATTGTGCAAGAGGTGCAGACATGAAAGACTATACGGTATTAAAAATTCTAGATCGTTTTAAAGGTCTCTTCCTGAATTTTGGTATCGATTATTCTGTACTAAGAACCATCCTACAAGTTAAATTAACAATGGACCAACGTAAGCTTCCAACTATTTTCTCCCAATCTAATCAGAAAAAAGAAAAGAAAGAAGATAAATATGCCTATATAAAATCCTTATGGCTGTATGCTTTTATGGGGTTAATTCTTATTCCATTAATGGCTTTCGGCGATAATTACTTATTTCAAATGAGCGTTTCTTTTGGAATTATTTTATTTCTTATCATGACCTCGATGATTTCTGATTTTTCAGGTGTTTTGTTAGATGTTCGAGACAAGCATATTTTACATACGAAACCAATTAATAAACGTACAATTAATGCAGCAAAAGTATTACATATTATGATTTATCTCTCTCAATTGACGATTGCCATTACATTCATACCATTAGTTGTAAGTTTCATTAAACAAGGAATTATCTTTTTTCTTATTACGGTTGTTCTACTTGTTTTAGCCAATTTATTTATTGTAGTCATTACAGCATTACTATACTTAGTTATTCTTCGCTTTTTTGATGGAGAAAAACTAAAGGACATGATTAATTATGTACAGATTGGCTTGTCCATTGTAATTATGGTAGGGTATCAGGTTGTCATTCGAAGCTTTGAATTAGTTGATTTAAATATTGTGTATCAAGTGCATTGGTGGCATGTTTTCATTGTTCCAATGTGGTTTGCAGCACCCTATGAGTGGATATTGAATGGAAATATTGAAACGATGATTATTCTTCTTGCAGCTTTAGCGATTTTTTTACCTATTATTGCAATGATCATTTATGGAAAGCTTATTCCTAGCTTTGAGAAAAATTTAGAAAAGCTAACTAGCCAAAGTAAAGCAAAAAAGGGCAAAGTCTCCAAAATGGGAGAACGCCTATTATCACTTTTTATTAACAATAGGGAAGAAAAGGCATTCTACCATTTTACTGGACAAATGATCAGCCAAGAAAGAGATTTTAAATTAAAGGTATATCCATCATTAGGTTTTTCCATTGTTATTCCCTTTTTGTTTCTTTATAGTGGAACGAATTTGGAGGACATTCAATTTGCAACAAGTTCCTCGTATTTAACAATTTATTTTACGATGATCAATATTCCCACAATCATTTTTATGATGAGGTATTCAGGGAAATTTAAAGGTGCATGGATCTTTACGATTCTCCCAATCTCTGATTTTTCTATGTATTATAAAGGAGCATTAAAAGCGGTAATAATTAAATTATATTTACCAATCTATTTCTTATTAAGCATTGTATTTTTGTTTTTATTTGGGATCCGCATCATTCCTGATTTACTGGTAGTCTTTATCTCTGCTTTTTTATATTCGATTGTTTGTTATGTATTATTAGATAAAGAAGTTCCCTTTTCGATGTCTTTCGATTCAGGGGCGAACCAGCAAAGCTGGAGGTTATTTATGCTGCTACTGCCTCTACCGATTTTAGCAGGAATTCATTATATCAGTATATCTCTTCCTTTTGGTGTTTATATTTATGGTATCTTGCTTTTCTTTATTAATCTTATATGCTGGAAGAAGATGCAAAGGAAAAAAGTACTTAATTAAACCTTGTTTCTAATGAGGGGATTGGGGCGGTACTTTGTTAGAAAAAATACGAGGAGCGATAACGCAATGGAAGAAGAAAAATTAAAAGTATTTGATGAAGATAGAACACCAATCGGAGTTGCCACCCGCAGCGAAATACATAAAAAAGGTTTATGGCATGAAACCTTTCATTGTTGGATTGTATCTGAACACGAGAGCCAATCATACCTCTATCTACAAATTAGAAGTTCTTTAAAAAAGGATTATCCGAATCTTTTAGATATAACGGCAGCTGGACACTTACTTGCACATGAAGAAGCGACAGATGGTGTAAGAGAGATGGAAGAAGAAATCGGTATATATGTAGAATTGGATGAGTTGATTTATTTAGGTGTTTTGCAATATGAAATGAATAATGGGAATTTAGTAGACAAGGAATTTGCCCACACTTATTTATACAAAAGAAATTTAAATCTTAAAGAATTTCAATTACAGGAAGAGGAAGTATCCGGCATTGTTACGACCAGATTAGAAGATTTCTATGCATTATGGCAAGGGACAAAGCAGTTGATTGAAGTGAATGGATTTGAAGTGAATGAAAGCGGCGATAGAGTGGAGATTCATCGTATGGTTGGTCGAGGAAGCTTTGCACCTCATCCGATTTCTTATTACAATCGGCTCATTCAAGTTTTGAAGGAGAATTTATGAAATGGATGCTGTTATGTTTGGAACCAAAGTAACAGGAATCAATTATCAAAAAAGAAAAGCTGTCTATGGAGTTATTTGGAATGAATTACATAACAAAATCCTTGTCGTAAAAACTTCTTCCAATCACTATTTTTTACCTGGGGGAGGAATAGAAAAAGGAGAGTCAGAGGTTGAGTGTTTACAGAGAGAGATAGTAGAAGAAACGGGCTATCACATGTTAAATGACACTTATATAGGAACAGCAACTTGCTTCTTTTTTTCTTTAAAAGGTGAACCGATGGAGAATCAAGGTTATTTCTATATAGCGACTATAGGAGATAAAAGGATAAATTCAACAGATTTAGACCACTTACCAATATGGATGGATGAAAAGGAAGCTATGAATAAACTCTTTCATCCCCATCAAGTATGGGCAGTAAAGGAAGCAAGAGAAAGAGTTTAAGATAGTGATAACCTAGTTCAGGAAAGGAGGGGAAACAGCATGAATAATCGTAAAACCATTTACCTGATTCGCCATTGTGAGGCCGAGGGACAAAATGCTGATGCAGAATTAACCGCGAATGGGAGAAAACAGGCAGTTGAGTTAGCCGATTTTCTAACAGATAAGGAAATTCAATTTATCCTCTCTAGTACGTATTTGCGCGCCTATGATTCTATTAAACCTTTAGCAGAAAGGCTTCACCTATCTGTGCATAAAGAAGAACGTTTAATAGAACGAAAGCTTAGTGACAAAAAATTGGATGATTGGTTATTCCTTTTAGAGAAAACCTTTACCAACTTAGACATCGTATATGAAGGTGGCGAATCGAGTCGACAAGCGATGGAAAGAGGTGTAGCTGTTGTGAAAGAATGTCTTCTAAGAAAGGAAACAACATTCGCAATTGTTACACATGGTAATTTGCTTTCTTTAATGTGGAAATATTTTGATCAGGCAGTCGGTTTTAAGGAGTGGAGGGATCTTTCGAATCCTGATGTTTTTCAAATGAATTTTGAATTAGATAAAATAATAGTAAATCGATTATGGAGGGATAAGACTTGACCGAAAAGAAACATTTTCATCGTCCTTTTGGCGTTTATGGCATTTATGTAGAAAATGATAGATTGTTAGTTATTCATAAAAAAAGGGGACCTTATGCAAATCGTTTTGATTTGCCTGGTGGGAGTTTGGAGCCGGCTGAAAGTCTAGCAATTGCAATGAGGAGAGAGTTTTTAGAAGAAACGGGCATAGAAATTGAAATGGAGAAGCAAATAGGAATAGCTGACTTTATGTTTCCATGTGAATGGAGAGAGTTTACTCATATTCACCATATAGCAGCCTTTTACACGGTTAGAAAGGTTGGGGGGGAAATTACGATGCCAGAACAATTTGAAGGGCAAGATTCTTTAGGCGCAGAATGGGTTTCTATAGAGGGTATTTCCATCAACAATGCTTCACCACTAGTCTTAAAGGCAGTAGAATGGATAAAAAAAGGATCACTTGGATTAGAGGTAAACTGGTTTGAAGAATGGGAAGTAAAAAAATCCTTCCATATATAAGGAAATAAGGAGCGTACATATGATTATTAGAAAGGCAAAAGATGCGGACGCCAAAGAAATTGCAAAGGTCCATGTAGATAGCTGGAGAACTACATATAAGGGAATTGTTCCCGATTCCTATTTAGAGACACTTCATTATGAGAAACGAGAAGAAATCTGGAAAACAGCTATCCCGAAAGGAAATGTCTTTGTTGCTGAAAATGAAGAAGGTAAGATTGTGGGGTTTGCAAATGGTGGAAAGGAAAGAAGTGGACAATATCCTGGTTATGCTGGAGAGCTTTACGCCGTCTACTTATTGGAAGCCTATCAAGGAAAGGGAATTGGCAGTACGCTCGTGAATAAGGTTACCCAGTATTTAAAAGAAATGGGTCTTAATAGCATGATTATTTGTGCTTTAGCGGACAATCCAGCTTGTATGTTTTACGAAACCCTTGGTGGAAAAAGAATTGGAACAGAAGAGATAGAAATTGGTGGCAAGGAGTTTATTGAAATCGTTTTTGGATGGAAATGGGAGTAGTATTGTGAAAAGACATCTTCCTGAATTTTGGTGTATTTGAAAATTTATCCATAGTCGACAACACGACTCCTTTGGGAGAGGCTCGGCGCTTGCCCTAGTGAGTCGTACTGTCATTTAGGAGAACAGATGCAAATTCATAATTTAATCAACTTACTACTATTAAGTTTTTTTAAAGGAAGAATTTTTCAAGAAGAAAGCTTCTCTACAATCATTCGTTTTCCGGTATTTAAGGTGAATTCAAAGCGATCGGTATTTTTTTCATTATAGAAAAAATGGTGATTCACACTGCAAAGTCCTTCCTCATTATCAAAAATCATCATATTAACACCACTCTTGCGCTTTTCGTCTTTTAAAAAAGTAAGATGATTATAACAGTAAATACAGTCATAAATAGAGAACTTCATTGAGTTTAAAGTAGTGATAAATTGATAAAAGCTATCGTCACTTAAGTCATTTAATAATTCTTCTAAGGCAAACACAAGATGCTTTCTTATGCGAATAGAATCTTCGTGCTTTAAAAAATGGATCGATCCAGAGACATTGACTTTGCCATCCTCTAGAAGAATTCCTTTTCGCCAACGATTTAAAGAATGAATCTCAATTTCTTGATGCAAATATTCATCAAGCATGGTTGCATCCTCTGTTTCTTCATCAAAAAAAATCCATTGATTATTTATATTTTCGACTGTACCTTTCGTAAAGGCACGTGTTTGAAATTCAATAAGTTTTGATCTATGCTGATTATTCATTGTAAACCTCCCAAAGATTACACGCCCTTAAGTTCTTTTTAGACAGATAAACAAAATTTTATAACTAATCCTTCTTTTTCCTCCATTAAAATATTGAAAACGATTAATTTAGCTTTTTTGAATAGAACATTAGATAAACCTGATATGGACAAATAACCATTTTTATTTTGGCGCATAGAATACTCCATACTGATTGATTGGTATCTAATCATAAGTTCCACGAAAGAAAGGATGATAATCATGTGTGGAATAACAGGTTGGGTTGATTACAAAAAAGATTTAAGAAACGAATCGGTAATTTTATCCGCTATGGCAGAAACATTGGCAAAAAGAGGGCCAGATGATACAAATGTTTGGACTGCGCTACATGCGGGATTCGGACATAAACGATTAGTGGTGGTAGATCCGTTAAATGGTATTCAACCAATGACAAAAGAAAAACAAGGATTTCATTACACTATTTGCTACAATGGTGAATTGTATAATACAGAAGACATAAGAAAAGAATTACTAATAAAAGGATATTCATTCCAAGGTCATTCTGATACAGAAGTTTTACTTACTTCCTATATAGAGTGGGGAGAAGATTGTCTGCAGTACTTAAATGGGATATTTGCCTTTGCTGTTTGGGACGAAAAGCGAAATTCCTTATTTATTGGCAGAGATCGCTTAGGTGTTAAACCATTATTTTATGCTGAAGTAGGATCTAGCTTTATCTTTGGTTCTGAATTAAAGGCATTGCTTGCTCATCCAAATATGAGAACAGAGTTGGATAGAGAAGGGTTAGCAGAAGTGTTTGCACTTGGACCTTCCCATACACCAGGCAGCGGTATTTTTAAAGGCATAAAAGAGCTTCGACCAGGGCATGCATTGAAGTTTACACAGGATGGGCTTAAAGTATGGCGTTATTGGAATGTGCAAAGTGAAGAACATACAGACTCCTTTGATGAAACGGTTGAAAAAGTTCGGTTCCTTTTTAAAGATGCGGTTACTAGACAATTAGTATCAGATGTACCATTAAGCACCTTTCTTTCAGGTGGAGTGGATTCTAGTGCCATTACAGCAATTGCTTCCATGGAATACGCGAAAAACGGAAAAGGACCTCTTCATACGTATTCCATTGATTATGAAGGCAATGATAAGTTTTTTAAGGCAAATGAATTCCAGCCAAATTCTGATGGTGTTTATATAAAAAAAATGACAGATACATTTGGAACCATCCATCATAACTGTATCATCACTCAAGAAACATTGGCTGACTTTTTGCATGAGGCAGTAACGGTAAGGGATGTTCCAGGTATGGCAGATGTTGATTCCTCCCTTTTATGGTTCTGTCGAGAAATAAAGAAGGATTTTGTCGTTAGCTTATCTGGGGAATGTGCAGATGAAATCTTTGGTGGCTATCCGTGGTTTAGAAGAGAGGCTGATTTACAAAGAGGAGGCTTCCCATGGATGAGATCGATTCAAGAAAGACAAAGCTTACTGAAGGATTCATGGAGCAATAAATTACAATTAGAAGATTATATGATGGATAAATATAACCAAACCATTGCTGAAACTCCTAAATTAGCGGGAGAAAGCAAAGAAGATGCTAAACGCAGAGAATTATTTTATCTCAATCAACTCTGGTTTATGACAACCTTATTAGAGCGCAAAGATAGAATGAGTATGGGAGCAAGCCTAGAAGTGCGTGTACCATTTGCCGACCATCGCTTAGTCGAATATGTGTGGAACGTACCATGGGAAATGAAGAATTATATGGGAAGAGAGAAAGGATTATTACGAAAAGCATTAGAAGGGATTCTTCCAGATGAAGTTCTCTATCGCAAGAAAAGTCCTTATCCAAAGACACATAATCCGATTTACACTAGAACAGTAACAGATATGCTAAAAACAGCACTAACAGATAAAAGCTCTGCTTTATATGAATTCTTTGATAAGGAACGTCTTGCAGAAATTATTGAAACAGAAGGCTCTGCATTTAAAGAACCATGGTTTGGTCAACTAATGACAGGTCCACAGCTACTTGCTCATTTAGTGCAAATTCATTATTGGTTTAAAGATTATCATATCAATATTGTAGAATAATAAAGAAAAAATCCCTAAGTAAATGGAATCTAGTATTTACTTAGGGATTTTTTTGATTGTTAAGTGTAAGTATTCTATTGACTGTTTGAAGTTGATTATCAAACTAACCTTCCCTTCTTTCAGAGTAAGGAATCAGTATGTTTCTGTTATTTTTAGTCACAGCGCTTTAGCTTGTATGACGACGAGCAAGACACTTGCGCTTTTCTAACATTGTAGCCTATGACGAGGAGGGACCTTTATTTTTAAACTTTTTAATCAATAGGATAAATAAAAGCAAGCTTGGAAAAGCAAATTGTAAAGGCATATAAAGAAAATAGGGAACAATTTTCCCTCCTTCTCTAATATGGTCGTTCATTTCGATAGTAATAAATACAGAGAACATGGAAATAAGACAGACCGCAGGAATAACAAAGTAGCGATAGGGATATTTAAATATATATTCTATTCCCTTTAAACCTGAATAGATTAAGATCGAGCTTTTGACAACAATCCCTAACATAATAATAAAAACTGCTAATGCATCTATTCTCTCAAGAAAGTCACCAATCGAAACTAGCCTTGTTGTGCTAATAAGTGGAAATGTAGCTCTTGAAGCAGTCGTGATTCCTAATGATGTAGTGATGATTAAAGTAGAAGTGGTTAGTAATATCCCAGATACTACGACAGAATATAAAACAGTTTTCTTGCGTAATTTTACATTCTTAATAAGAGGAAAAACGCAGATCAGTGCGATCATTTCTCCATATGGTCTACTTACTTCAATCGGAAACATTGACTTAATTACTGGTAAAATCCCTCTTGCTAATACTGGTTGAATTTTGGTAAGAGAAAGAGTATCACTTGCCATCAAGAAAATGACGAGAAGAAAAAGAAATATGGCTGAATAAGGTGTGAAAATTTCAGTTGTCCGGCCAACTATTTCAATTCCCAGATACAAAATATAACCAATAATAATCACTAGTGTAAAATCAATGAACTCAATAGGCGTCAAAGGTAGAATGAAGGTAGATGTTAATTCTCCAAAATCCCTAATGACTCTAGAAGCTAGATAAAAAAAATAAAGAGTATAGATGAGTGTAATAGGAATCGCAATCACTCTATTGAAAGCAAACTCAATAATCTCAAATAAATTTTTGGAAGGCGCTAATTCGTTTATCAGAAGAAAAAAAGAGACAATTATTAGGCCGCTTACTGTGGAAAGAAGGATGGAAATCCAGGCATCCTCTTTTGCAGAGATACCTAGTATAACCACAAAAGTACTGCCTACGTTAAATCCTATAATAATGGCAAATAGTTGACTTAAAGATAAGTTTTCTTTTAGCATGAAAGGAATCTCCTAATTGCAAATATATAATATGCTTAAAATAGTATTTGTTTAATTTACCAGTAATATGCAAAAAGAGAATGGTTTCGTAACGGTTATTTCAAAGAAATGGTGTATCCTTTTTTTACGGGAGGACTACTGTGAGTAAAATTTAAGTGGTAAAAAAAACAGTGGAGTCATTCCCCCACTGTTTGAAGTTTCCCCATATAGAATAAGTAAGTACAATTTAACCAATTGGCTTTTCCTGCGTAATAGCAGATTTAGGCTGCTTTTGCAGTAAGAAAAAGAACACGCCGAACAAAACAAGTATTCCACCTAAGATTTGAGAAAGGATTAATCGTTCATTTAAAAGGAGTACAGCTAAAAGGGTAGCTCCAACTGGTTCTCCGAGAATACTCATGGAAATAGTTGTTGCATTCACATAGTTAAGCAACCAATTATTGATAATATGTGCAAGTGTTGGAACAATGGCGAGCAATACGAATATGCCCCATTCTCTTCCAGAGTAACCAGTTAATGCTTCGCCAGCGATGAGATTATAGATGGTTAACAAACAGGCAGCAAAGAAGAAAACGGTAAATGTATAGATCCAATGAGTCATTTTTTTAATAATGTTTTGGCCGATTAATAAATAGCCTACTACAGCAATAACACTCAAGAAGGAAAGAACATCTCCAATTATTGCATTGCTGTCCAGCCCAACATCTCCCCAACCGATCATCATAGCACCAATGATCGCAATACCCATTGTCATAATTGCAGAAGAGGTAGTTCTTTCTCGAAAGAAAATAAATCCGCCAAGCAGGGATACCATAGGCTGTAGTGCCAAAATAATTGTAGAACTAGCTACAGTAGTAAACTTAAGGGAACTAAACCAAAGAGCAAAATGGAATGCCAAAAAAGAGCCAGAAAAAAATAAGAACGCCCAATCTCTTTTGGACAGTTTTTTAAAATCATTTCTATGTATATATACCATGGGAATCATAATAAGACATGCAAGCCACATTCGATACATACTTAAAATGGTGGCAGGTGCATCCGACCATTTCACGAAAATCGCAGAAAATGAGATGGCGATAATCGAAACAAGTAATGGAAGCCCAATTGATTTTGATGATGATTGTTGATTCACTTTGTTTCCTCCTGACAATTCAAACAATTCGATATAATAGTAAATATAGTATGTTCAACGCCAGGAAACAATCATTATTTTTCATTTCTTGGAAAAAACCTATCTAGTAGGTAGAAGGTGGTGTCTATGGATTTTCCCAATCCATAGACACCTTATTAATTGAAATTCAATCTATTTTGCATGAATATATTCATAATTCATATTAAAGCGAAGGATACTGCATTCATAAGGACCGAGTATGACTGCTAGATCATTTGATTCAGCTGCATATTCTTCTTCTGTTAGTAGAAGAGAGATTTTTTTCCCTCGCAATGGAAAGGGGAGTAGAAATTGTGCTTCCGTGTCACTTTTATTAATGACTGTTAGCATGATTTCGGCCTCTTTTTTTGTATAATAGACTAAACAGGAAGCAGAATTTGTCAAAAAGCAGAAAGTGCCATTATTTATGAGATGGGAACTTTGTTTGCGTACTTGAATTAATCGCTTAACGAATTCTTTTAACTCGTCATCATGCTCTCCTAGATTCCAAGGCATGCATTTCCGACATCCAGGATCACTGCCTCCACCTAAACCAATTTCGTCTCCATAGTAAATACAAGGAGTACCAGGGTAGGTTAGGAGAAAGGTAAATAAAAGCTTCACTCGTTCTTTTCGATAACTACATTCATGAATAATTCTTGGTGTATCATGGCTGCCAATAATATTAAATAATACTTTATTCACTGTATCTGGATATGCCTGTATCGTTGTTGTCATCTCTTCCATAAATTGTTGAGGAGAAATCATGTCATAGGCAAAAAATTGTAATGCTTTCGTTAGTAAAGGATAATTCATTACTGAGTCAAATTGGTCTCCTCGTAGCCATGGAAGTGAATCATGCCAAACCTCTCCTAATATAAAAAGGTCCGGTTTTAGTTCTTTAACAATAGATCGGAAGGATCTCCAGAAATCATGGTCAATTTCATTGGCAACATCCAATCGCCAGCCGTCGATATCGCATTCTGTTATCCAGTATTTTGCTACATGTAAAAGATACTCTTTCACTTCTTGATTCGCTGTATTAAATTTGGGCATAGCTTCATAAAAGCCAAATGTTTCATAATTTATCGCGTCAGCCTCTTTTAAAGGAAATTTATGTATATGGAACCAGTCTTTATAGCGCGAATTTTCTCCATTCTTAAGAACATCTTGAAAGGGTGGGAAGTAATAGCCACAATGATTAAATACAGCATCCAGCATGACACGAATCCCATGCTTGTGACATTCTTTTACTAGGGCTTTAAGCGTCTCTGTATCGCCAAATTGTGGATCCACTTCTAGATAGTTAATGGTATCGTATTTATGATTGCTTTTGGCATGAAAAATAGGAGTAAGATAAATGCCCGTTATCCCAAGGTCGGAAAGATAGTCTAGAGAATCGATTATTCCTTGAAAGTCGCCACCGAAGAAATTCCATAATCCAGGTTCCTCCTGCCCCCATGGAGCAGTGTCGATTGGATTTAAGGAACTATCCCCATTTCGAAATCGTTCCGGAAAAATTTGATACCAGATAGTTGTAGAAACCCATGATGGGGGAGAAAAAACGTCTTTCTGATGTAGATAAGGCAAGCAAAAATAATAGCCTGCATCTTCTGGAATAAAGGGGAAGAACCCTTTTTCTGTGTAGGTTATTTGTTGGTCGTTATCTCTTATAATAAAGCCATAGCGAATTCTTTTTTTATTAGTAATAGTGCAATGCCAATAATCAAAAAGAGAATCAGATCCGTTTTTTTCCATCATTAAGCGGTGGGATACCCATTGATAGTTGATCATTTCGTATTGATCACCATAGATTATTTCGATTTCATTTACATTGGCAATTTTTGTCCGAATACGAATATGTAGGGTATTTCCGTCTTGTAAATAACAGTAATTATCTCCACTGCGATGATAGATGGAGGACAAATCAATCATTTTCACACACTCCCTTTTAAAATCTTTCTTATCTGTTTGCCACTAGTGTTGACAGATAAGAAAGATTTTAAAAGGGAAAAGGGAAGTAGATTTCAATATGAAAGAACCGCTCACTAATAGGGGAGTGAGCGGCAGAAATTAAATTTCATTTCAAGAAAGAATAGAATTACCCATTAACGATAGTACCACCGTTGACATGGAGAACCTGTCCCGTAACATAAGTGGAATCATTACTAGCTAAATATACATAAGCTGGTGCGAGTTCACAAGGTTGACCAGCACGTTTAAAAGGAGTATTTGCTCCAAATGATGCAACTTGTTCACTATCAAAGGTAGAAGGAATGAGCGGTGTCCAAATTGGCCCTGGAGCAACACCATTCACACGAATACCTTGTCCAGCAAGAGACTGTGATAAGGAACGAGTAAAAGCAGTAATAGCACCTTTTGTAGAAGAATAATCAATTAATGTTTCATTCCCTTTATAGGCAGTGATTGACGTTGTATTGATAATCGTATCACCTTGTTCTAAATGTGGTAGTGTCGCTTTTGTTAAGTAGAACATAGAGAAAATATTTGTCCGGAAGGTTTTTTCTAATTGTTCTGCAGTTATATCTAGTAAACTTTGCTGTGGATGCTGTTCAGCTGCGTTATTTACAAGAATATTAACCTTGCCAAATTCTGAAACGGTTTTTTCTACTACCTTTTTACAGAAGCTTTCATCACCTACATCACCAGGAAGTAGTAGGCATTTTACCCCTTCAGCTTCGACTAACTCTTTTGTCTTATTGGCATCGTCGTGCTCATTTAAATAGACAACTGCTACGTCTGCACCTTCTTTTGCATAATAAATAGCAACAGAGCGGCCAATTCCGCTATCACCACCAGTGATAATTGCTGTCTTCCCTTTTAATTTTTCTGAGCCTTTGTAAGAGGGATCTACATCTTTAGGTAAAGGATTCATTTTTGTCTGAATACCTGGTTGTTGATCCTGATGCTGTGCGGGAAAGGTTTGTTGTAATTGTTCGTTATTACTATTACTCATTTCAATCACTCCTTCTATCTTCTGTCCATGTTTACTTATTTTTCCCAAATCAGCTTATATAAACCTGGGAAAAATAGGGTGGATAAAATAAGGAGTTCAATAAAAAAGGGATGGCGCCATATTTGGCTACCATCCTTGTCAGTTAGCGATAATTGACAAACTGCACATCAATCGAGATCTTTGATTCGTCTTTAACGGCTGCAATAATTTTTTGTAAATCATCACGGCTTTTTGCAGTTACACGAATTTGATCGTCTTGCTGTTGTGTTTTCACTTTTAATCCACTATTTTTAATTAACGCATTTATTATTTTTGCATTATCCTTATCAATGCCTTGTATCAACTTCGCTCTTTGGCGAACTGTTCCGCCTGAAGCACCTTCGATTTTGCCATAATCTAAGTTTTTAATGGGGATACCACGTTTAAACATTTTGCTAATAAGAACATCTTTTAGTTGTTCTAATTTATATTCATCATCCGAAACAAGAACCAATTCTTCTTTATCCAATGTAACATTACTCTTGCTTCCTTTAAAATCATAACGATTTTGAATTTCCTTCATTGCAAGCTGTACTGCATTTGTTACTTCCGAAAAATCTACCTTCGATACAATATCAAATGAGCTTTCTTTCGCCATAATTACCTCCTGATTTTTGGAACCTTACACTATTTCTAAGCATATCTAGCGCTAATCCCATTTCTTTTATCCTTGTATTATAGTAAAATTAAGCAGTTGTAACAACTTTAGGCATGGAATATTCACTAAATAGGGAATAATTATGATAAAAGAATATAGATGAAAAGTTGAATAGACAAGAAATAAAGGAGGAAAACAAATGTCGTTAAGAGATTATATGGGACGTGTGGAAATATTAACGGTTGCAAGAATAGCATCTTTTGGATACTTTTTAACGTTAGAAGAGGAAGAGGAAGATGTGCTTTTGCATTTTAGTGAGACAGATCAGAAATTCGAAGAGGGCGATGAAGTACGCGTTTTTATTTACAGTGATTCACAGGGAAGAGCATGCTCCAGCACTTTTATCCCGTCTATTGCGGTTGGGAAATATGATTGGGTAAAAGTAACGGACCGTAAAGAGGGAATCGGATGCTTCTTTGATATCGGTTTGAAAAAAGACATGCTATTAGGAGAAGATGACTTACCGGTCCATGAAGAGGTTTGGCCAGAAGTAGGAGACATGCTTTATATCACATTAAAAGTAAATAAAAATAACTACTTATATGTAAAGCCAGCTACGGATCCGATTATTGAAGAGATGGCAACAAAAGCAACAAGAGCAGATTTTAATAAAAACATTCATGGCTATATTTATCGAACAGCAAAAGTTGGAAGCTGGATTTATACAGCAGAAGGGTATAAAGGATTTATCCACGAATCAGAACGAGGTCAAGAACCAAGATTAGGTGAGAAAGTAAACGGCCGTATTATTGACGTTAAGCTAGATGGCACTGTAAATGTATCATTATTACCAAGAAAAGAAGAAGCGCTTGATAAGGATGCTCAACAAATTTTGGACTATTTAATTATGCGAAAAGGCGCGATGCCTTATGGAGATAAGAGTATGCCAGAAGACATTAAAGAGCGATTTAATTTAAGCAAAGGCTCATTTAAACGTGCGCTTGGAAAATTAATGAAAGAAAATAAAGTGTATCAAGAAGAAGGCTGGACGTATTTAAAAGAGGATAGTGAGAAGTAATTCCATTCATATTGTTAAATAAGTGGAGAAAGGTGCATTCCGACTTTGGGATGCACCTTTTATATATGCCCTTTAGAGCAAAAGGAGCGTGGGAAGGTAACAGAGAATTGCTCTCTACGCCCTTTAGAGTAAAAAGCAGCATGGAAAGGTAACAGAGAATTGCTCTCTACGCCCTTTAGAGTAAAAAGCAGCATGGAAAG
>NZ_DALZDK010000023.1:0-17449 GCF_031978665.1 Niallia sp.
CGGGTTCTCTGTTACCTTGATGACCGCTTTTTCTGCCGGTCGGGCTTAGATACGGGTTCTCTGTTACCTTGATGACCGCTTTTTCTGCCGGTCGGGCTTAGATACGGTTCTCTGTTACCTTGGCGACTGCTTTTCCAGCCATTCGGGCTCAGACAACGCTTCTCTGTTACCTTGGCGAACTCTTTTCCAGCCATTCGGGCTTAGACACAAACTCTAACCCACGCTCCTCTTACTCCCATTTCCAATCCGTTAACAAGAAAAACAGCACCACTCCCACCCCAACTCCAACATTCTTTCACAAAAATACAATAAAAAATGTATATCTCCAGAATTGTTTGCATTTCTTAGAAGTAACAGATTTTCATTTAAAGGGGGAGATTACAATGGGACGACATTCGAAGAAGTTGATGGTGGTAGAGGCGGTAAAGGATTGGGTAATCAATGGGCGAGTCAAGCCGGGAGAGCGGATTTATTCGGAGTATGAGCTTTCGAAGTTGTTTGATGTGAGCAGGCATACGGTTCGCTTAGCGATTGGGGAGCTTGTGGATGACGGGTGGCTTTATCGGGAGCCTGGGGTTGGCACCTTTTGCGGGGAGCCTTTTGCTAGTAAAAAGGGGAAGAACCGAACGAATGGGAAAAATATTGGGGTAATGACTACTTATATTTCTGATTATATTACGCCATCCATCATTCGCGGAATGGAGAGCTATTTGACGGATAGAGGCTACTCTTTAACAGTAGTTTGTACGGAAAATGATCATGCCAAAGAACGATTATGCATCCGTAACTTGCTTGATTTGAAAATGGATGGACTTATTTTGGAGCCTACCAAAAGCAGTCAATTTAATCCCAATATGGACTATTATCTAGAATTGGAAGAACGTAATATTCCGTATGTGATGATTAATCAGTTCTATTCCCAGCTCTCTCCCTTCCATTTGATTATGGATGATGTCAAAGGTGGATATATTGCGGCAGAGCATCTGATTCAGCTTGGGCATGAAAGAATTCTTGGTATCTTTAACTCCGATGATCTGCAAGGGGTCCATCGTATGAAGGGCTTCTTGCAGGCGATGCGCACTGGGAAGCTTCCGATTGTTCCGGAGCTGGTGGTCACCTTTACTACAGAACAATTCAACGATGATTTTGAGGAAAGATTATTGAATACGCTTACAAACAAAAAGAATACACCAACTGCCATTGTTTGCTATAACGATCTTGTTGCTGCAGCTGTCCAAAAAGTTTTGCAAAAATTAAATCTGTGCATACCTGAGGATGTCTCTCTCATCAGCTTTGACGATTCTTCTCTAGCAGAATCAGCTGAGATAAGGCTAACAACCATCGCTCATCCGAAAAGTCGCATGGGAATCGATGCTGCTAAATCTATTATTGCAGCAGTAGAGGGGAATGAACGAGACCTATCATTAGAGCCACCGATTATTTATGAACCAGCGCTAATAATCCGGTCCACAACAGACGTCGTAAAAAAAAACAGATCCGCAGTGTCTTAACACATGCGGATCCTCCAATATTAAAAAATCCTCCAATATTAAAAAATTATTTTTCCGATTAAGCCACTGATAATACCTAAAACGACAACGGAAATACTTACAAATACGAGCACTTTTCTTGGAAAAGATTTAGCTACGATCAATAAAGATGGCAAGCTAATGCTTGGAAGCGTAATAAGCAAGGCTGCTGCTGGTCCTGCACCTAATCCCATTGCCATTAAGGTTTGAATAATCGGAATTTCTGCAGCGGTTGGAATGACAAAAAGCATTCCAGCGATCGCAAATAACAGAATTGCAACTAAACTATTAGACATGCCCTCACTTAATTGTGGGAATAGCCAAAAGCGTGCAGCTCCAAGTATTAATACAGACAGAATATAAGCTGGAACGACATAAAGTAGCATGCTCCCAAGAGAACTAAACCATCTTCTTAAAAACGGTCGCTTATCTTCGCTATCTTCTATTAATTGATCTAACGACACAGGCGGAGTGTCTTTCGCAAACCGATTAGCAAGATAACTAATTCCAAAGGTTAAGATTAATCCAATCACTAGACGTAATAATGTAAACTTCCAAGAAAGAACAAAGGTCATAAAAATTAAGGTTGCTGGATTAATCGTTGGGTTTCCAATCCAAAAAGCTAGACTCGCTCCGACTGACGCATTCTTTTTGCGAAGTCCAACAGCAACTGGCGCGGCACAGCAAGTACACATCATTCCTGGAATAGATGCAAGTCCTGCAGCTGCTGTACTGCCAAAGCTAGTTTTTCCTAGAACCTTCAGCAACCACCCCGACGGTAAAAGCACTTGAACAAGGGATCCGAGCAGAATACCTAATATAGCTGCTTTCCAAACGGATTGAAAGTAGACAATAGCATAATCTACTGCTGCACTCCATGTAAAAGATGCTGAAATCTGATCTTGGAGAATGGAATCTCCAATAGAATGTGTTTGAAAAGAAAGGATTGCTTTATGATAATATGGCCACCATTTTACATAAGTAAGGCCAATTATCGTCACTAATATAAATAGAAAAGCAAACCAAAACGTTCTTTTTTTGCCTGATTGCTCCTCTGCTAACGTACTCATCTCTTTCACCTTCGATATCATTAAATTAAATGCGTTTAAATTATATCACATTTTAATTTTTAGATACCCGAAAAAGATTTATTCTCCTTTTTTTCCCATCCAATCTACTAAGTATGCATTGTCCTGCCCATTGCTTTATAATAGATAATGATGCTTAATAAAAAAATATTTATTTTACTAGAAAGAAGGTTGGTGTCATATGACACAGTCTTATTCCGTTAAACTTACATCTTTATCTTCAAAAGGAGGCTGCGGCTGTAAAATTGGGCCTGCTGACTTATCTGAAGTGATTCGTTCTCTTCCTCCAGCAGAGAAAAATCCGAATCTTCTCGTTGGCTTAGATACGAGCGATGATGCTGGGGTATATAAGCTTACCGATGAATTAGCGATTGTGCAAACTGTTGATTTCTTTACACCGATTGTGGATGATCCCTATTCATTCGGACAAATTGCAGCAGCAAATGCTTTAAGTGATATATATGCAATGGGCGGAAAACCATTAACTGCCTTAAATATTGTCGCTTTCCCTATTTCTGTATTGGAAAAAGAAATTCTGGCCGATATTATGCGAGGCGCTGGCGATAAAGTGAAAGAAGCGGGGGCTACCCTTGTTGGCGGCCATTCTATTGATGATAAAGAGCCAAAATTTGGTCTTGCCGTCACTGGTACGATTCATCCAGATAAAGTACGTACAAATGCAGGGGCTAAGCCTTCTGACAAGCTAATTTTAACAAAGCCAATTGGTGTCGGCATTTTAACAACATCCATTAAAAGAGGCTTGTTAACAACAGAAGAAATTGATCGTGTTACAAAAGTTATGGCTACACTGAATAAGAAGGCGGCCGAAGTGATGGATGCTTATGAAGTGCATGCTTGTACGGATGTCACTGGCTTTGGACTGCTTGGACATGCTTCTGAAATGGCAAAAGGAAGCAATACGACGATTCATATCGCTCCTAAGCAAGTCCCTGTTCTTCCTCGTGTAAAAGAACTTGCACAAGAAGGCGTTATTCCTGGTGGTACGAAAAACAACTTTGCCCATCTAGAAGGCGATGTTAGTTTCTCCTCTGAATTAGATGAAATCGATCAGTTGATCTTATGCGATGCGGTAACTTCTGGTGGATTGCTAATCTCCGTTAAAGGTGACCAAGCAGATGCATTATGGAAAGAATTAGTTGGTGCTGGCGTAGAAGCTGCCATCATTGGTGACGTCACAGAAGAACAGCCTGGCCATATTTTTGTTGGGTAAGAGAAAGGCGGAACTACCTTGTTTCAAGATATAACAATTGAACGATTATTTGAATTACGGGAGAAAAAAGAATTTTCTTTAGTTGATGTTCGCTCTCCCTCTGAATTTCATGAGCATTCCATTCCAGGCAGTATTAATATTCCACTTTTCAATGATGAAGAAAGAGCAGAGGTTGGAACGATTTATAAGCAGGTCAGCGTAGAAGCAGCAAAAGCGCGTGGCTTGGAAATTGTCTCTGCTAAACTGCCTACTTTCATCCAATCCTTTCAGGAATTGTCCAGAGATGTAGTGGTATTCTGCTGGCGGGGCGGCATGCGTAGTAAAACTGCGGCAACGCTCATCGATTTAATGGGCGTTCATAGCTACCGATTGCAAGGCGGATTCCGCACGTATCGCCAATGGGTGATTCATAAATTGGATACAATGGAATTGCCCCAAGAAGCGATTGTGTTAAACGGCTACACTGGTTCAAATAAAACCGTGATCCTGCAGCAATTAACACAAGAAGGGCTTCCAGTTCTTGAATTAGAAGGAATGGCAAATCATCGTGGTTCGATCTTTGGACAAATTGGACTAAAGCCTAACAATCAGAAGACATTCGACTCCTTACTTGTCGGCGAAATCGAAAAGCTCCCCTCTTCTCCTTATTTTTTAATGGAGGGAGAAAGTAAGCGCATTGGTAAAGTATTACTGCCTGACTTTCTTTTGAAAAAAAAGGAGTCTGGTCTTCAGCTGTTTATTCATATGCCAATTGAAGAGAGAGTTCAGCATATATTAGCAGATTATTCCCCATGGGATCATCACGATGAATGTGTAGAAGCATTTCAGCTAATTAAACGGCGCATTCACACACCTGCTGCCGCAAAAATAGAAGAAGCCTTGCAGACTGAGAATTATGCTGAGGCAGTCGCCTTGCTGCTAACCTATTATTATGATCCTCTCTATGAAAGAACGGCCATGCAGTACAAAGATGAACAAACCATTGATTTATATGTAAAAAATACAGAGGATGCGATCGCCAAAGTAAAGGAATTTTGGCAGAAAAAGAGTCGCACAGCACAAAAAAGTGAAGTGAAGGAGCTCTAGCGGCATTTTCACTTAAAAAAAGGCATTACTGCTTGTTATTTGGACAAGCGGCAATGCCTTTTTGCTGTTTGATGGTGATGGGAATTTGGATTATGATCCAAACTTTTAAGGATATGATCCAAATTTTTGATTTATTGTCCAAACTTCTATCGATATGATCCAAACTTTCAATTTATTGTCCAAACTAATAGCATTATGATCCAAACTTCCATTTTATTATCCAAACTCACAACATGATGATTCAAAATTACGTTTTATACTTCAAAGCAATCCCCCCACTACTTCCCTAACCGAATCACATTCCAAGACAACTTAGGCGGCAATGCAGCCACTTTTCCATCTTCCACACTCGCATCTCCGTTAGAATGCGGGGCAACCGCTTGAGCCTGAACGGAATTTGTTCTTTTTAAATCTGGATTTTCCAGCACTATATGCTCGACCACTTTATATCCATCAAAATTACGAATATCGCATTCTAGCTGTAAACCGTCTTCCTGATCTCTATTCACTGCGAAGATGGTTAACTCTTCTGTTTCTTCATTATAGACTGCTGTAGATTCTAGGAATGGGATATCTGTGAAATCCTTGCTGTCATATTTCGGACTGGAAACAATCGGATTTAATGCAACGCCTCTTCCATAAATAGATGTATGCATATATGGATAAAAAATCGTTTGCTTCCAAGCAGGGCCATTCGCTTCTGTCATAATTGGCGCGATTACATTTACTAATTGCGCGAGACATGCAATCTTTAAACGGTCTGCATGCTTCAGCATCGTAATCAGCATACACCCTACTAAAAGAGCATCTTCGAAATTATAAATATCTTCTAATTGAGGTGGCGCAACAGTCCATGGCTCGATTTTTTTATCTGCTTCTCTGGAGTGGTACCATACATTCCACTCATCGAAGGACAAGTAAATCGATTTCTTACTTCGTTTTTTCGCCTTTATATAGTCCGCAATACTGATGACAGATCGAATAAAGTCATCCATTTCCAGTGATAGAGCTAAGTAATTACCAATCTCATTATCATGGTTTCCATAGTATTGGTGGAGCGATATAAAGTCGACATGATCATACGTATAATCTAAGACTGTTGCCTCCCATTCTGCAAAGGTTGGCATACTGCGGTTCGAGCTTCCACATGCAACAAGTTCAATCGATGGATCCACCCATTTCATTACTTTCGCTGCTTCTTGTGCAACTCTGCCATATTCCGCAGCTGTTTTATGGCCAATTTGCCAAGGGCCGTCCATCTCATTGCCAAGGCACCATGTTTTTATTTTATGCGGCTCTTTGTAACCATGGCTGATTCGCAAATCACTATAGTAGGAACCACTTGGATGATTGCAATATTCTACTAGATTTCTAGCGGCGTCTATCCCTCTTGTTCCTAAATTGACCGCCATATTTACTTCCGCATCCACCTTCTTGGCAAAATCCATAAATTCATTTGTGCCAATCTCATTGGTTTCTGTCGTTCTCCATGCAAGCTCTAACCGTTTTGGACGTTCTGCGACAGGTCCGACACCATCCTCCCAATTGTAGCCAGAAACAAAGTTTCCACCAGGGTATCGAATAATCGGTACCTGTAGCTCTTTGATTAATCCGATGACATCTTTTCTAAATCCTTGTTCATCTGCAGATGGATGGCCTGGTTCATAAACGCCTCCATATACGGCTCGACCAAGATGCTCAATAAAGGAACCATAAATTCTCTTATCGATTTCCGCTACTTTAAAATCCTTTTCAATGATCATTTTCGCCTTTTTACTCAATGAACTCATCCCTTCTAACTCTTTATTAGCCGCGACTAAAAACAGCTCTTTATTTTAGCTTTGTTTGAATTGATTAACATGTTTACATAGTATTAGCTGAATCCGCGAAAAATGTATTCGTTTTCATTTTTCGTTCTATTTGCTTATTATTTAATCGATAGTTTCCTATTCTTTCTAAATACCCTTCGTTATTATAGTTCGATTAGCTTGTCTCTTTTCCTTCTTTTAAAACAATCATTTATTCTTCTAAGTCAAAAGAACGAATTTATATTTTCCCTTCTTTTTAATAAAACCTAAAACATATGATTTAGAAAAAGCATAATAGAGTGGAAAATAAACCGTTGATTTAAATAGTAATCTCTGTTTCTTTTAATAACAGTAAAATAGGAGGCCATTTTAGATGTTTACTAATCCTTTTATTAATAGAGTCTACTCCCTTTCAAATTGGATGTTAAAGGTGTGCTATGTGAATGTCTTATGGATAGTTTTTACTTTGCTGGGATTGGTTCTTGGCGGATTTTTTCCCGCTACGATTGCAATGTTTGCTATTTGTCAAAAGTGGTTGATAGGGGATAGGGATATACCTATTTTTACAACCTTTTGGGGCGTATATAAAAAGGAATTTGCAAGAAGTAATCTTTTAGGTTTATTTCTGCTTTTCATTGGAGTCGTCCTCTATGTGGATTTATTGATGATTGAACAGACGAATATTGCTCTTCTTTCTTATTTATATATTCCTCTCTTCCTAATTTGCGGATTATACTTCATTACCTTATTATCTTTTTTTCCTATGTATGTCCAGTATGATGTTAGAGGCTTCCAGCTAATGAAAAATGCTTTATTCATTAGCTTTATCACTCCTTTCTCTCTCGTAAAATACATCATTGGTCTTGCTTTTATTAGCTATTTATTGCTTACTTTCCCAGGCTCTATTCTACTCTTTGGAGGATGTCTGCCAGCCCTTTATATTATGTGGGTTGCCAAGTCAACCTTTGCACAATACGAAAGAAAAAAAGAAGCCATCCAACAATAATCTTAAGGGTGTGATGTCATGATTCATATTAAAGATTTACGTTCTGGTGTTCCAATTTTCAAAGCATTGAGCTCTGAAATACGGATTGAAATATTATCTCTTTTAACAAAAAATAGGAGTCTCAATTTAAATGAAATTGCCCAAAAGCTCAATATGTCTAACGGAGCTGTAACTATGCATATAAAGAAACTAGAGGAAAGCGGCATCATTGATGTGTCCACCGCTGTCGGCAAGCATGGAATCCAAAAAATTTGCTATTTAAATGAGCATTTACTTACAGTGGAATTGCAAAACAATCCGAGTGAAAATTATTATGAATACGAAATAAAGGTAGGGCATTATTGCGATTATATGGCAGATGCAACATGTGGACTCGCTACAAAGGACAGTATTATTGGAGAATTCGACGATCCCCGTTACTTTGCAGACCCAGATCATATGGCGGCAGGCATCATTTGGCTAACAAAAGGCTTCTTAGAATATCGTATCCCCAACTATTTAAAAACAAATCAGCGCTTTAAAGAAATCCAATTCATTTTCGAAATAGGCTCAGAAGCACCTTATTATAATAATAATTGGCCATCTGATATCGTCTTTTCGCTAAACAATAACAACTTGGGTAAATGGACTTCGCCTGGAGATTTCGGCGGAGAAAAGGGATCCTGCACTCCAGCCTGGTGGCCCCCTCACTTAAATCAATATGGCCAGTTAAAATTACTAAGAATCAATGAACACGGTACCTTTATAGATGGCTGCCGAATTTCAAACGTAACCATCTCAGATATTACACTCCATCATAAGTCAGACATTAAATTTCGCCTCGCAGTAGCCAACGAAGGAAACATCGGCGGATTAACCTTATATGGAAAAAACTTTGGAAACTATCCACAGGATATCATCGCAAGAATAATGTATGATGTAGTGACTTGATTATAACTTCTTCTATGTGTGAAAACTCGTTGATTTTAAGCGGACATGCGAAACGAGGAGACTCACCTCTTGCCTTGCAGAAAGTGAGCACATATGAGTGGAAATCAACCTACTTGTTTAGGAAAAACAACTATTCCCACCCAAAAATAAAAAAACGCCTTTCACATGTAGAGAAACCTACACTCAAAAGGCGTTTCTTCTTATAAAACTTTGATTTTAGCTAAATCAGCTTTATCAAGTACTTCTTTCATATATTCAAGAATTTCTTCTCTCATTTCATCACGTTGCAACGCAAATTCTAATGTTGTTTTTACAAATCCTAAAGTTTCACCAACATCATAACGATCCCCAGTGAAATCATAAGCAAAAACGCGTTGAATTTGGTTTAATTGTTGGATAGCATCTGTTAATTGGATTTCTCCGCCTGCACCTACTTGTTGTTTTTCCAAGTACATGAAGATTTCTGGTGTAAACACATAGCGACCCATAATAGCTAAGTTAGAAGGAGCTGTTCCTGGTGCAGGTTTTTCAATGAAATTGTTAACCTGATATCTTCTTCCTTCTTGTTCCCCTGGATCTACAATTCCGTAACGGTGTGTTTCATTATCCGGTACAGTTTGAACACCAATAACAGAAGCATGTGTTTCTTCATATTGGTCAATTAATTGCTTTAGGCATGGTGTATCGCTTTGTACGATATCGTCACCAAGCAGAACAGCAAAAGGCTCATCGCCAATAAAGCTTTTTGCACACCAAACGGCATGTCCTAAGCCTTTAGGTTCTTTTTGTCTAATATAATGAATATCTGCAAGATTAGAAGAATATTGAACTTTTTCAAGTAAGTCAAATTTCTTTTTATCACGAAGGTTTTGTTCTAATTCGTGGGCGTAATCGAAGTGATCTTCAATCGCTCTTTTTCCTTTACCAGTAACAATAATAATATCTTCAATACCAGAAGCAATTGCTTCTTCTACAATATATTGAATAGTAGGCTTATCGACAATTGGTAACATTTCTTTCGGCATTGCTTTCGTAGCTGGCAAAAATCTAGTTCCTAGACCAGCGGCTGGAATGATCGCTTTTCTTACTTTTTTCAAGTTATTTCCTCCTTTAGGCAATTCATTTATGATTATACCATTTTTTTGTTAAAAAGGAACTCCAAACCGGATTTCATTTTTGTGAATTTTTTACAAATCTCATAGAATCGTTCTGTATTTAGGACATAAAAATAGAAAAAAATCGGAGAAATATCATAAAAATTGTTCTTAATAACGTACATCTATCATACCATTTTCTCATTTCTTTGAAAATAGTTTTATATGTATTTTTTAATAAAGTTATCATTTTTTACAATATTTTGTCAAATGAGTTGGGTATACCTCTGTAAATATAGATTAAATATTCAGAAAACTTTATTTAAGCATACAAAAAAAGAGCTGTAATTACAACCCTTTTTTTTTACAACATTATTCAGCAAATACTTCTTCCTCTGTAACCCATTTATGATTGGTTACCATCTCACCGCCAGTAGTTGGTTGATAGTCTACCATATACACAGTCGTATTCTCAGCGGATTCAATAATTGCCTTTGCCCCGTTCATGCCTTCCATATGATCTGCTTCTAGGGTAACCTCTGTCCCTTTCTCAAGCATTTCACTTCCGGCATCCTTTATTTCATCTTGAATCACCCATTTATGATGCTTAACTTGCTCTCCTCCTGTTGTTGGAGTATAAGTCACTTGATAGGCAATAGTATTAAAGGCATTTAAAACGGTCGCTTCTGCTCCATTCATCCCTTCCATATGATCTGCTTTTAAGATCACTTGACTACCTTCTTTATATGTCGGATCCTCTGCAGGCTCTAAGCCTTCGGGAATATCTGGAGAGCCAGTTTCTTGGTGCTCATGCTGGGCTTGGCTTGATTCGTTATCGCTCTTTTCTTCAGCAGATGAACAGCCATAAAACAGTAGTATTACAGTAAAAATAGCAGCGATGGAAACATGTCTACTTTTCATATCCTTACCTCCTCTATTATGAATTCTTTCACTTTAGAGGTATTTTTAAACATTTGAAACCATTAATTGGCTAAAGGTAAACGAATCGTAAAGGTTGTGCCGACTCCATCCTCGGATACGAAATCTATTTTGCCTTTATGCTCTGCAATAATGTTATAGCAGATTACTAACCCAAGACCAGTTCCCTTTTCTTTTGTTGTGTAAAAAGGTTCGCCAAGCTTATTCTTTATTTCATTTGGAATTCCTTTGCCATTGTCTTTAATCGTGACGACAATCCACTTTCCATCCAGGCTTGCTTCCATATTAATGGTGCCGCCATTATCCATCGCTTCAATTGCATTTTTGACCAAATTGATAAAAACCTGTTTCATCTGATCTACATTGCATAAAGCATGTAAATTATTATCATTTGTATCTAAATTAATGACGACATTATCTAAATTGGCTTGTGATTGCATTAAAGTATAGACATCCAGAAGAATTTTTCCGATATTTATTTCTTTAATTTCCGACTTTGCTGGTTTTCCCAAAAACATTAGCTCGCTGGCAATTGTTTCAATCCGGTTGATTTCAATATCAATAATTGGGTAAATATCACTTAAATTCATTGCTCCTTGGTATGCGAGCTTTAGGAAGCCTTTAATAGCAGTAAGGGGATTTCTAATTTCATGAGCAATACTTGCTGCCAATTGACCGGCGATTCCTAGTTTTTCATTTTTAATCTGAAGCTGTTGATTCTCTTTTCTGACGCTTATGTCTCGGGCGATGATAATGATTGTTGAGCTTAAATCTTCAAAAAGAAACGGATATGCTAAAATCTCTACCTCTACTATTTTTCCCTTAGGGGTAATAAGCTCCATTTCGTAGGGAGTGGCTATTTCTTCTCCCCAAATAAGCTCTTCCCTTTCTAAATACTTTTCTAAGAAATCCGGTTCCATAATCTCATAAGCTGATTTTCCAACAATGTCCTCGGTACCTAATAATTTTGCAGCTGCTTTATTTGCATACATAATAATATTGTTGGAAGTAATGAAGACAGCGTCTAGCATGTCTTCTACTAGTCGGGAATAGTAGGTTTGTGCTAGTTGAAGATTGGCAATTGTCTCTTCGTACTTGCCATTTCGTACAGGGGAAGGAAGCTTGATTTCTTTTTTATAAACATTGGATAATGCAAATTCCGTATCTGTCATCACATATGGATGGTACTTTTTTAAATCGATATAATTGTTTGCAGATAATTCCGCCCCGCTATAAGCACATACCGCGTAATTTTGATAATTTCTTATGTAATCATCTACTTCATCCTCGTATTGAAGCACTATTTCTATAATTTTATCTTGATTGGAGGGGATCGGGATTTTCCCCCAAAAACGAATCGTTATGTCTTTATTGAAAAAATAACTGGGGTCAACTGAGTCTCTAGTTGCTTCTAAAATAGTCTCTAAACGAAGATCTCCATTTAGATAAAAGACCTCTTCCCTATCAACAAAATGAATTCGATTAATTAGCTCCTTATGTACTCCGTTTTCTTCCAGATTTTTGATAATTAGTGGCCATATTTCCTTCTGATCTACTAAAATAACTATTTCCTCCAAAAGCAGGCCGGTTTTTATGAAGGAGGCTGCATTAGCTATGTATTTATCTTCATTGCTTGTTATGTACATGATATGCGCGCCACAAGTCATATCAGAGAGATTTGTAAGAGCAACCTCTGGATGGAACCTTGTCTGAGGAGTATATACAGCCATTAAAAACCCCCAACTTTCTTTATAAGTTTAATATCTTTTTATTATAGCATGTAAATTTCCGACTATTCGGAGGATTTTTTGTTTTTCTGTAAAAAAAAGAAGACATTTCCTTCCCTGCTTTAATACAGGGAGGGAAGTGTCTTCTTATTCTTCATATTCATACAATGTCGCACTTTCAATATAGTTAATAAATCGTCGCAGGTCTTTTGCCTGTTCTCGATTCATTTCACCTTTTTCATACATTTGCTGAATACTTGCACGCTGTTGATCGACGATGCGTAGACGTAGTTCTTCTTTCTGTTCCTGTATTTTTTCATTAAAGGATGCAGATGGTTTCTCCCACCGATCCACCAATCGTTGGTATTCCCGAATGACAACTTGTATCCATTGTTTTTCCTCCGAGGATTCCTTCCATTTTTCTAAATAGGAGATAGCTGATTTTATCGAATTCAACTGAATTTCTTTTCCAATGCGAATTTGTTCTCTTCTGTCTAGTTTGGTTCTGCGCTGCCTTCTCGCAAAACGTTTCCAGCTTCTAATCGCCTTTCCAAATAGAAACCTAGTTCCTGCCTGCATATTTGTGGAAAGAGCTTCTTCTCGATAATCTAATGATTTCTCAAATATCGCAAACACTTCTTCTGTAATCTTTTCCTCGTTTAATAGCTGGTGAACATAGTTTCGTTCTTGCTTAAGAGCACGTAACCTAATTTCGGTCATCGCTTTAAGACGAGGTTCTTCCTCCTCTATTCTTGCCACTTGATTTAATTGACGAATCCGTCGTTTATATTCATCTATTAATTCATAGGCTGCTGTACTATTTTCTTCATTCATTTCTAAATATAGCTTATCAATGGTTGCTATCATAATTTTTTTCTTTGCACTCGTTAGCAGATCCTCATCATTTATTTCCGGCATGCCACTATTTTTACTAAGGTATGGCAAGAATATAGTAGCTGCAAGTAAAGTAAAGAGGATAACACCTGCAGCTAGAAAGAGAATTAACGATCGTTCTGGAAACCCCTGTCCTGTATGGATGACAAATGGTATCGATAGAACCCCTGCCATGGTCACCGCCCCGCGTACTCCCGTCAAGCTGACAAGTAAGATATGCTTAATACTTGGCTTTTCGCTTGTCTTTGCCTTATCTGTTTTATATTCATAAATGGAAAATAAATACGACCAGAAAAAACGGATACCAAGAATAACAGCGCCAATTAATAAGACATATCCGATAATTAACCAATTGCTCAAAGAAGGATCTTCTACCGTATCTACAATGGACGAGGGAATATTTAAACCTAATAGTAGGAAGACAATTCCGTTGAGAATAAAAATAACGATAGACCAAATATTTTCTGTCAAAACCTGCTCCTCAGCAAGCAACGTCTCTGTTCTTTCACTCACTAATGAATGAATAATGCCGCCGACCACAACTGCAATAACACCAGAAGCATGGAGCATTTCCTCTGCCACAATAAAGATTAAGAAGGGAGTCAACACCTGTAATAAGGAGTGAAAGGTGACATCATGTATCCCTTGTTTTCGTAAAAGAAAGCGAAACATCACAATAAGAAGACTTAAAGCTAACCCTGCAACTGCCCCTATAAAAAAGGTATAGGCAAAATCAGTAATCGCCTCTGCAATCGAGAAATAGCCTGTCACAACAGCCGCAACCGCATAATTAAAAGCAACTAATCCTGAGGCATCATTGATAAGCGATTCCCCTCTTACTAGGTTAAGCACGCTTGTCGGGATATGAATTCGCTTCGCAATCCCATTTACCGCGACTGGATCTGTCGGGGAAAGAATTGCCGCTAATGCAAAGGCTGCCGCCAAAGGAATACTTGGAATGAGCCAGTGAATGAAGTATCCGCCAATGATTGTTGTAAGTAATACCAATATAATCGCATTCCCTAAAATGGAAGCGCGCATTTTCCATAAATCTTCTCGTGGAAAATGCCTGCCATCGTTATAAAGCAGTGGCGCAACAAATAATAGTAAAAACCACTCCGCCTCTAGTTCAAATTCCATTTCGGAAAATAGAAGGGCCATTACCACCCCAAACGCAATTTGCGTAAGCGCAGTTGGAATGGAGGGGAGATAATGGCTAATAATATTAGATATTAGTAAACAGAGTAATAATAAAATGATAGTAATTAATAAATCCATCCTTGTGGTCTCCTTGAAGATTACTTCTCCTAGTTTCTCTCATTTTTATGTGTATTATGTTGTTTCATTTAAAAAGAGATTCCCCTAAATGGAATCTCTCTATTTGTTTATACCGTATATCTTTCTTTTATCAATTTCAAATGATGGCGTTCATGGCCAGCGATAATATAGATAAGGGCATTCGCCGTAAATTCTCCATTATTAGCAAAGCCGCTCTTTTCCCAAGCCTCTTCTGGAAGACCTTTTACCAGTGCAACTGTTGACATGCGAACTGCTTTGAATTCTTGAAGAAGATCATCTATTGTTCTTGTTGAAAAATGTGCATTCTCTACATAGACTTCATCATCATAGCCTGCTAACGGCGTTTTATCTCCTCTTGCAATGCGCAATAAACGATAAGCCATAATTCGCTCGGTGTCGATTATATGACCAATCACTTCTATAAGCGACCACTTACCTTCTGCATAGCGGAAATCTTTTCGGTCTTCATTTGCCTTCACATAAGCAATCGTTTCTTCTAATTGAGAAGCAATAATCTCGATAATGTCTCCTTCCGGAACTAAGCCTACGTAACCTCTGTAGTGTTCTGGATAATCTGTAACTGCTGGTTTTGCCATCATTATTCCTCCTTATCCTTCTACTGGGGATTCTGGACCTTTCAATTCTAGCTGATAAAAAGCCAAATCCAGCCATTTCTCAAATTTATAGCCTGCTTTTTTAATTGTGCCTGAATAAGTAAATCCTAATTTCTCATGGATGAAAATACTTCCTTGATTCGTGCTGTCAATCCCTGCAATTAGCGTCGCATAGCCCTCTTCCTCTGCACATTCGATTAGTGCTTTTAGCAATAAGGTGCCAATCCCCTTTTTTCTCGCCTCTTTATGCACATACACAGAATGCTCAATCGAATACTTATAAGCCGGCCATGCCCGAAATGGACCATATGTAGCAAACCCGAGCACTTTTCCATCCTCCTCAAAAACATAAAGAGGATACCCTCCTTCAGATCTTTGGTTAAACCATATTTTTCTGTCTTCTAAGGAATGTGCACGATAATCATATACGGCTGTTGTATGTAAGATTGCATCATTGTATATTTCTAAAACATCTCCTAAATCTGTTTCCTTCATCTCTCGGATCATCGCCATATCCCCTTTTTTCTACTATTGGAAAAATTCCAGCTAATTTTATAATCTTATTAAGTAAGATACCAATCAGAGGAGAAAAATGAAAGTATTTTCTATTGATAGAGGGTGATATTTTTATGAAAAAAAGATGCCTTTTTAAAGACATCCCTTACTTTTTCTCGCTATTGTAGCCTCTATCCCCAAACGGCTGCAGCTTGTCTAACCACTTTTCTTCTAGCTTTGCTAGCTCTTCTTTTTCATTATAATAAGGATCCTCTTTCGGCTTTAGCACTTCTACTATTTCAAATACAAATGCATCCTTACCGAATGCCTTCCATTCTTCCACCAATTTTTTATTGGCATATCCGCCATTTTCTAAGGAAAACTTAACTCCATTAATCGTTTTAAAATTTCTTGTGCTAGCAACACAAACTTTCCCGTTCTCTTTATTTGTTATCGTATAAATACCAGCTTCAATTGGGATTTCCCGATATTGCTGTTTTAGCTCTTTTTTGCGATCCATTTTCTTTCACCCTTCTCTCATTTTTTTAACCAATAAAGACTGCCATCTGCTTTGCGATCAAGGAATCCGTATTCTATTAAATACCTTCTTATTAGAACGTAGTCCTCATAAATAGTCATTAAAAGCTGATTTAATTCCTTTTCCGAAAAGCTCTCCTGCTCCTCTAATCGATTCGCTATTTCACGAAGTACCATTAATTTTTGCTTTTGTTTAATTGGAAATTTACTCAATACCCCATCCTTGAAATATTTAGCTGCTACTTCCACTTGCTCTTCTTCGGTAATATTATATCTGTCATCTACCATCGTAGCCGTTTGATGAACAGGGACAAAACTAGGCGCATGATTATCTTTTTCCTTCAGCAATTCCATAATCGCCAAAAAATTTCTTGCTTGCCGTTCCTTTTCCTTAAGAGCAAAGCGATGATGCCTTATCGTTGAAGCACTGCCAATCTCCAGCTCCTTCTTCACCTCTGCATCACTTTTCCCTTGATAAAAAAGCTCCAGCAATTTTGTCTGATGCTCCGTTAACCCCGTCATTTTCTTGTCGAGACTAATTAAATAATGAAAAACAGATTGATGCACACCCTCAATATGGAGCTTCATAAACTTCTCCGCTTCATATAATTTCCCATCTTGCGGATAGATCACGCCTTTCTCTATTTGCTCCCCACATAATAGACAAAGATACGAATCCGATTCCTCTATATATCCCTTTTTTAATTCTTCGATTGTTGCATTTTGAAAAATAGATGAAACATCCATAAAACAAACACCTCGTTGTTTCGTTTGTTATTTTATAAACAAATTTTATTTTTGTTAGTTAAATAATAAACTCTTTTGGGTTTTTCGTCAATATTAAGGGGATTTTTGTATTGGCGGTGGATGAACGCTATTTTTTGCTTTTTTGTTTTGCTTTTTGGTTTTCATCCGCTTGATGAACACCACTTTTCGCTTTGTCGCTTTGCTTTTTGGTTTTCATCCTCTTGATGAACGCCACTTTTCGCTTTGTTGCTTTGCTTTTTGGTTTTCATTCGGTAGATGAACACCACTTTTCACTTTTTCGCTTTGCTTTTTGGATTTCATTCGGTGGATGAACATCACTTTTTACTTTGTCGCTTTGCTTTTTGGTTTTCATTCGGTGGATGAACACCACTTTTTACTTTGTCGCTTTACTTTTTGGTTTTCAT
>NZ_DALZDK010000023.1:17549-24020 GCF_031978665.1 Niallia sp.
TTTACTACTCTGCTTTTTGGTTTTCATCCGCTTGATGAACACCACTTTTCCCTTTCCACTCTGCTTTTTGGTTTTCATCCTCTTGATGAACACCACTTTTCCCTTTCCACTCTGCTTTTTGGTTTTCATCCTCTTGATGAACACCACTTTTCCCTTTACCACTCTGCTTTTTTGGTTTTCATCCAGATGATGAACACCACTTTCCTCTTCGTTCCTCCGATTTTCAGTGTTCATCCCACTGATGATCGCTACTTTTCCCCTTCCTTCTCTCCCTCTCTAGCAATCTTCCAATGGACTTTCCAAATTAAGTATACTAACATGGAAGAAACAGTATTTTTGGAGGATTCCTATATGAATATTCTTTGGGATTTTGATGGAACGTTATTTGATACATATCCTGCTTATACAGATGTACTTTATAAGGTACTGGGAGAAAAGGTGGACAAAGCAGCTATTTATAAAGAGTTAAAAATTTCTTTTTCTCACGCGATTCAATTTTTCAACTTGAATGAACAGCAGGTTAACGAGATTAAAGATTTAAATAGAGCAATTGTTGCGAGTGAAGTTAAGCCTTTTCCAGGTGTTGAGGAGATTTTAAAGGCTGCGGATACGAATGTGATTATGACGCATAAAAGCTATGCGGGAGTCACCCATTTTCTTCGGCATTATGGATGGGAGAAATATTTTGCCGAAATAGTAACCTTAGAAAATGGTTTTCCTCGGAAGCCTGCGGTAGATTCCTATCACTATTTACATACGAAGTATTCGATTGATTTGGCAATTGGAGACAGGGAGTTGGATTTAATTCCAGCCAGCCAATTAGGGATTCGCACCTGTATGTTCCAAAATCATTGTGAATTTGCTGACTTTCATCTATCAAACTATGCCGATTTTTTCGAATTATCCCTTATAAAGTAATAACAAAAAGGAGCCTTCCAAGAAATCGACTTCTTCTCGGAAAGCTCCTCATTTTAACACTACTTCCACAATCTCTGGTCTATTAAAAATCCGTTGAGGAATAATGCTATTTCCCAAACCTCTATTAACGATCATTACCGTTTCTTCTTTTTTATACATACCCGCTGTATATTCGGGCATGAATCCTTGATCTGGTGCGACCACTCCTCCGATAAACGGCAATCTTACTTGACCGCCATGCGCATGGCCAGTTAAAACTAAATCCATTTTTTCATAATGAGACAATAACTCTGGTCGATGGGACAGAAGCAAATTGAAATATTCCTCATGGTATTGACTGCCAACTATTGCGGCAACTTCATCCTCCCCAGACAAAAAGGTTGGGTCATCCACGCCGATCAGATTTATCGTTTCTCCTCCAATATTCACTAGCATCTGTTCATTTCTTAAGACATAAACACCTGTTTGCAGCAATTTCTCTTCTAACTGCGGAAATTTTCCTGACCATGATTCATGATTTCCTGTTACATAATACGTTGGTGCTATCTGAACTAGCTCCTCCATTAAAGTCATGCTTTTCCTTTCATCGTATTTCTTGGAATCCACAAGATCACCGGTAAAAGCAATGATATCAGGGGCTAACTGTTTTACTTTTTTTATTAATCGCTTTTGTTTTTTTCCAAATTGCTTGCTATGTAAATCCGATAGCTGCACTACTTTTATCGGTTTCGTTATATTTTCAGATGAGAGAATGAAGGTCGACGTAGATAGATTATTATTTTGGCAGTAAGAAAAAATTAGAAGGATGCCTATAGCTACACCAACTATTAATATTCTTTTTTTCACTTTCCCTCTTTCTCCCAGTTCACCTCAAAACCACCCTGCAATCCATCGCCGGTAACTATGAGCGTATAGGTTTCTGTTTTGTCTGCCTGAAAAGTTAAAGTCGACTTCTCTTCATTACTCAATCCAATTCTTCGATTCTTTTCATCTATTACATAGTAGCCAAATCCGCCGCCATTTCTATTTGTAAAATCAATGTGGATGGTCACGTTCTCTCCCTTTTTCGCTTTTATTGGGATTTGGTCTTCCCCATTAAAATAAGAAAAATAAGCTTCATATGACTGATCACCTCTGACTGTATTCCATTCTTTTTTCACCGTAAAATCAGGAATCGTTAGCAAAAGAAAGACTAGAGGGGCAATGGCAAATGTCCATTTAAAGCCTTTTACTTTCGCAGCCATTTTAATCCCAATATAGAATAATAACGCACAAATCAAGCCAATGGTTGCAGCTAATAGCGGGAAAACATTCCAAACAATCGGTAAGAAAAGACAAAGGCCAGCTAAACTATACAAAACGATTTCTAGCTTCGGATAATGGTTTGCAATACGATCTATCAACATCGAAATTAGAATCCCTATACCAAAAAAAGCTATCCAAAAGAGGGGATTTTTCATTTCATGGGAAAATAAATATAAATTGAAACTGGATAGAAAAATATAGACAAAAAAGAGAGTGGCTGCAAAACCTGCTCCTGCTAGTTTTATTAAGGCGTATTGTAGTCCCTTACGAACATTCTGACTTTCTACCATGTATGTTCCTCCCAAAGGATAGTTTCTAATATTCTATCAAAATAAGGAAATGAATTGTTAAAAACTTGAAAAAATAACGAGTGATTTAAAATGGATTATTGTTTTATATGCTTTTATGGAATCAATGATTCCTTTTTAACGAGCATTCTCGTTTGAAATATTATTGAGTGGGTCATACTTATTTTATGCATCTTCTTGGGAGGGAAATTATGATTTGGTTTCCTTATAGTTATCTCGCTTTTACGCTAATCATCATTTGGTTTATGCCAAAACATCTTACAAAAGTAGAAATATATGTGACCTGGTTTGTGGTTGGATTAATCAATTTAAGCTCAGATGTTATTCTGAGTTTAATATTTCATCTATATGAGCTTGGACCAAAAGAGGTACAGCTTTATGTTCATCTTATTGAACTAACACTTGGTTCCACCCATGGCATCATTTATTTAAATTTTATGCCCCATGACCTAAAAAAATTTCTTCCTTATTTTTTCGGTTGGCTTGTCTACTCTATTCTCTTAGAGTCTACACTTATTTACTTTGGCTTCGTTACCTATAGCGGATGGAGCTTATGGTATTCAGGAATTTACTATGCAGTTGCTTTGGTTTATACAAAGTGGCATTTATCTTTTATTCGAAGTGAAAAATAAAAATTATGAGGAGCGAAGCAAACGGTTTTATAGCAACCATTCCACTTCGCTTGGGGGATGACTTCTATTTTGCTCTTCCCTCTATTTTTCCAATCAACTACAAGTCCTTCATTTAATTCGGCCACTATTCTTAAAATATGTCCTGGTTATTAGCCAAAGCACAAAATCTTTCATCCTTCTCTTGTCATTACCCAAAACTCTAAGTCATTGGCATTCGTAAATGCAGATACTTGGCGAAATCCAAATTTTTTATATAACGCAATTGCCCGTTTATTAAAAGCTGTAACAGTCAGCCGTAGAGCTTGATTCGTCTCAACGGAATCGATTATAAATTGTAAAAAGCCGGTTCCTTGCCCCTGTCCTGTTAAATCCGGGCGCATGCCCAAACCAATATCGAGGTATCCTTCTGGATAAGCTTGAAAAAAGTATCCAAACGGAACTTGGGCTGCATAGCCTGTGCAATAAAATCCAACTAATGCTTCTTCTACATAAATAGCAAAGTACGGATTTTCCGCAAACTCTTGCAATGCTTCCTCTGTCACTTCGCTATTATATAATTCATATGGAGGGAGATATGTCCAGCTAAGGATTTCCTTTGCTGCTTGTTCTGTCATCTTTTGTGAGGAATAGCTCATTTTGCACGCTCTCCTACATGACTATTTCGAGTAAAGCCTAGATATCTTGTTCCTTGAAATTGCAGTTCCCCGCTATCACCTTCCACAAGCATTCCAAATTCATCCCCCTTCAACTGAAATTCAGTGCGGTCTCCACTGGGAAATTCAAACGTGACATAATAGTGATTATACGATCTGCTTTCGCCACCGTCATGGACACTCGTTCTCTTTGTAACTACTTTTGCAGATGTTGAAAGGCGGGGCTGCTGGTTGTTTTTGTTCCATTTAATAAGCCCCTTAATGATCCTACCCACAATAATAACAAGGATGATTGCAAACACAATCATAATGAATAATGGGACAATGACGAACATGATATCCCCTGAAGCCATAAAATCCTCAAACACAAAGAAATCTCCCATTTGCCTGTTCTCCTCTAATTAAAGATTTTTTTCTATTATCCAATATATCATTCATTACGCAGCTCCTCCCTAAAAAGTTTCATCTAGAATCATTCCATCTACTCACTCCTTAAATTCAAACAATCAAATTAAGAATATTAATTTGATTGTTTATTTACATTAATTTTATTAGTTTTATAATTGACATTCTTAATAAAATTAATTAATCTAACTGAGAAGGGAGGTAGTTATTGGCTATGAGTTATCCAGTTATTAATGATTGTCCTGTCTGTCATCAAGAACTTCATGTAACAAAGCTTGAATGCGGAAACTGTCATACGACGATAGAAAATCGTTTCCATCTGTCAAAATGGCACTCCTTTTCAGATGAGCAGATGCATTTTATTGAAACATTTATCCTTTCAAGAGGGAGTATTAAAGAAGTGGAAAAAAAGCTTGGTATTTCTTACCCGACTGTTCGAGGAAAACTGGATGACATTATTCAGATTATGACAGGAGAAGCCGAAGAAACAGAAAGAAAAGTAAGCAACAACATAAGGGTTGAAAGAAAAGCAGACATTTTAGAAAGGCTAGAGAATAATGAAATAACAGCGGACGAAGCGATCCAATTAATGAAGGACCTTTAAGGAGGCTATGAAGCATGAATGAAGAAATGAAACGAATTTTAACAATGGTGGAAAACGGAAAACTAACATCGGATCAAGCAGCTGCACTGATCGATTCATTTGAGGAAAAAATAGAAAAGAAACCCTTGCTTGAAGACAGTCCTTATCTAAATCGGATACTTAAAGTACGTGTGCATTCGGAAACAAATGACAATATTAATGTAAATGTCCCAATCAGACTGGTGAAAGTACTTCTCCAAACTGGAATTGGTATCGCATCAAAAATTCCTCAAGCCCAAACCTATACTGAAAATATCGATGTGGAATTATTGATCGCTGCTATTGATAGTGAACTAGTCGGCGAAATTGTTAATGCCAAATTGGCAAACGGTGACAGTATCAAAGTGTATGTGGAATAGAGTGTGACTATGATGAAGGTATTTATCCAAACAGATAAGCATAAGCGAATTTCCATTATTCTCCCAATTTTTTTATTACATGCATTTATTGATATCGCCTTATCGAAACGGTTATGGAAATTTATCCATTACCAGGCAAAAGATAAAACAGTTGATGCAATCTATATGAATATAACCGAAATAAAGTTTTTAATGAAGGCATTAAGTAAAGAGCTTAAAAATGTCTCACTTGTAGAACCACTTGTTGATATTCGTTTAAAGGATGGCATATATGTAAAGGTGGCCATTACATGAAGCGTGTACTTTTCTTAGAAAAGAAAAAATCTAGTGCTCGCAACACTAGATTTGTGTGAAACTTAATTTTTAATTAAATGGAATGCCTTTCCTGCACTTGTTGATTGGGAGAGGCATTCTTCTATTACTATAGCATAGGGCGGAAAAATTGTGAATTACTGATGAGGTGCTCCTGGCGGATAAAAGCTTGGCGGCATTTTAATCCATCCATGCTCCCTCATTTTCGTTTTGAGCTCCATTCCATAAATACTTTTCTCTGCATGAAATCGAATCCACATTAACCCAACATCACTGCGGACACTTTGCGTAATATTTGTAGCACACATAACAATATTGCTTGTAACTTTCGCTGCTAATAAGTTCGCTATTTCCATATCAGTCGATTTTGCGCCTAAAGGAATAGCATTCGGATCTGATTTAGGCTTTGATTCAGCCGAATTCGAAAGAGGAACTCCCTCTTTTATCATAAATTCCTCTAAGATTTTTCGCTGCTCAGTTGCTAATGCATTTGCTTCGTTAATCAACTCAATTAAAACATTATCTGTCGTCGTATTAAGCGCCATCTCTAATACAGGAATTTCATCGGCAATTGCAGCATGATATGTCCAAAATCCCATTGCTTCCCCAATATGGAGTAGTGATTTTGGTTCTGAATCAAATCTCGTCTTAATATAATCGAGAAGCGCTTCCATCTTATGTGCCATTATGTACACCTCTTAGTGTTTTTATCTATAATGTTTACTTGCAGATGGAATTTTATGCAAATTAATAATTTTCCTTTTGAATTAGCACTTTATTTTAATTTTTTGTTGGAAAAAGGGAGCCTTTTAGCAGGTAGTTGGGGGTTTTGAAGTTTTATTTGCGACTTTTGCGCTTTTACTTGCGACTCCCGCACCTTTACTTGCGACTCCCACACCTTTACTTGCGACTCTCACACCTTTACTTGCGACTCCC
>NZ_DALZDK010000023.1:24120-25915 GCF_031978665.1 Niallia sp.
TTGCGACTCCCGCACCTTTATTTGCGACTTCCTCACCTTTACTTGCGACTCCCACACCTTTACTTGCGACTCCCGCACCTTTATTTGCGACTCCCACACCTTTACTTGCGACTTCTACACCTTTACTTGCGACTCTCACACCTTTACTTGCGACTCCCAACTCCGCCTTATATCTTCAACGTGAAACCCCAATCTGCTTTCTTACTTTTTGTAAAAATGGTAGTGTACGGGCTCTTGCTTTTTCTGCTCCTTTTTCAAGAATCGCATCTATTCTTTCAGGATTTTCCATTAATTCATTGTATTTTTTCCGCGGTTCCTCTAGGAAACGATTCATGACATGGAATAATTCCTTTTTCACTTCTCCCCAGCCGATTCCTTTTTCATATCTTTCGCGCATCTGTGCTATTTTATCCTCACTTGCAAATTCCTTATAAAGTGTAAACAAAATTGATCTCTCTGTATCCTTTGGTGCTTCTGGGGGCAGAGAATCTGTTTTGATTTTATTAATAAGCTTCTGCAGCTTTGCCGGCTCTTCAAAAAGAGGGATGGTATTATGATAGCTTTTGCTCATTTTCCGACCATCCAAGCCTGGCAGGATGCTTGTGTCTTCGTCTACGATATATTCTGGCAAGACAAAGGTTTCTCCGTATTGATGATTAAAGCTTTCCGCTATATCCCGGGCAATTTCTACATGCTGAATTTGGTCTTTTCCGACAGGCACCATATTCGCTTGAAAGGCAAGAATATCGGCAGCCATTAAGATTGGATACGTAAATAGCCCCATGTTTACACCATCATCAATATCTTTTCCTGCTAGTTTATTGCTGTCGACGATACCTTTATAGGCATGGGCACGATTCATCAAACCTTTTGGCGAAAAACAGGCTAATATCCAGTTTAGCTCAAAGATTTCCGGCACATCGGATTGACGATAAAAGATTACTTTTTCAGGATCTAATCCGAGGGCTAACCATGTAGCTGCCACTCCATAGGTTAATGTTCGAAACTCTTTTCGATCATGGATTTTCGTTAATCCATGATAATCTGCGATAAAATAGGCCGCCTGATAATCGCTATTTTTCGCAAGCTTTAAGGCAGGCTTTATTGCGCCAATATAATTTCCTAAATGAATTTGTCCCGTTGGTTTAATGCCAGTCAGTACAATTTTCCCCATATTCTAGTCCTCCTTTTATAAAAAAACACAAAAAGGGCTACTCATCCTGTAAAAAAGGACGAGTAACCCGTGGTGCCACCTTTATTCGTTTATTAAAAATAAACGCACTTATCCGTACAGAAACATAGATGTTTCTTATACTTTGTCTTTTTTAACGGTCAGACGTTCCGCGCAGCCTACTATTTGTTCAGCCTTGTAGCTCCGAAGCCCATTCAGCAATCAATCCGTACTGATTCGCACCAACCATCAGCTCTCTTAAACCTTTCAACTGCTTACTCTTCTTCCTCATTGCTCTTCAATATTACATATATAGTAAATTATATGGTAAAAAAGGTCAAGAGATGCTTACATATTCCTGTCTTTTAGAAGGATATTATGAATAAGAATCCAAAAGAGGAGAGAAATCTCATGAAGAAAATCATCCGATTACTAATAATATTTATGTTTATTTTTCCTATCTCAACAAGCTTTGCAGCACCATTAAAAGACGTCAAGGCAGCATTCATTAGAGAAGGTAATCTATGGTTGTATTTCAAGGAAAAGGAACAAAAAATCACAACTTCTGGAAATGTAATTGGTGAAGTCGAATGGTCCCATGACGGAAAATATTTAGCCTATCAA
>NZ_DALZDK010000023.1:25925-78707 GCF_031978665.1 Niallia sp.
AAAAACTGCTCCATCTCAATTTAACGAAGAGGAGCAGCAAACCGAAATTTGGGTTTATAATGTGAAAAATGGCAAAGAGCAAAAAATTTTTTATAATGGGTATTCCCCCTCTTGGAATCCTCATAAAAATGTTTTAGCCTATACTGATTTTCGTACCCTTGATTTATCTGATCTAAAAGGTTTCTTTAATGTGGAACTTGGAGTGGATGCCTACCAATGGTTCCCAAAAGGTAACGGATTTCTCTTATCAACAGGTGGAAACTTAGAAGCAGATGGCTGGAAGGGTGCAAAGCTTTATAAGAAATATGTTAAACCGCCTTATAAAAATATACAGCTTGCTGCAAGTAAACCCTTTTTCTCACTTCCAAAAGAGGTCGGTATCGGGGATAACAAGATTACGCCGATTAATGCTTCTGACTTTTCTTTTTCTCCAAGTGGCAAATGGATTTCTTTTATCGCTTCCACGACTGCCAGTATTGCGATGGACAGCAATATGCTTTGTATCCTCTCAACAGATGGAAAAAAATTCGAGGTAGTGGATGAAATCATTTGGCAGGTTGGAAAACCAAAATGGGCTCCATCTAAGGATACGCTTGCCTATATTGAAGGCGGAGGCAGACTTGTTTTCGGATTAAATAACAAAAAGTTAAAAACAAAGGATATGCCAGCAAGTGGCGTTTATACACCAAAGCATTTTGCAGATTTAGACTTTGATTGGCTTGATAATGAATCCCTTGTTGTTTCGAGAATACCAGAGGCAGAGTGGAACAATGATCTAATGAAACAGCCACGCCCCACTCTTTATACGATTTTAACAAAAAGCAACAGCCAGAAAAAGATAACGAATCCGAATAAAGGATATGGGGACTATCAGCCAAAATTTATTCCGTCTTTGCAAAAAATTACTTGGTTCAGAGGCACTTCTCTTATTGATGATAAAAGAAATGTATGGATGGCCAATCCAGATGGCAGTGAAGCCATTGAATGGCTAAAAAATGTTGAAAGTATTGCTGTTTATTAACAGATATGGGGTTATATCGCATAAACTTTTTTTAAAAAGAAAAAAATCACTCTTGAATTTCCTAATTTTATCTGTTAGTATCTTTATCAAGTTAGCGCTAACTTAATAATATTATAAATTATGTCTTTAAATATATATGCTTTGATTGGAATCAGTAGTGCCTATTTCCCTGTTATTAGAGAGTCAATGGTTGGTGCAAATTGACACAAAAATAGGGGCGAATTACCTCCAGGAGCATTCTTTGTGAAAGAGTTTTTTTCGATTAGCAAAGAACGGATGAGCCGTTACCCATAATGAGTGTTGAATATTCTATATTCTTCAATTAGGGTGGTACCACGTGCTTAAAAGCAACCACGTCCCTTTTTTTAGGGGCGTGGTTTTTTATTTATAAAAAAATTCATTTTACGAAAGGAGAAAGAAAAGATGAGTCCATTTATTGAACAGTTAACGAGTGACCACGAAAAAGAAATGAAGAGGCAGCTAGCTATCTATCGTCAGGGCGTGCAAGATATTATTCCGACAGAAGAGCTCGCAGAAAAAATCGCTAAGTCGCTTGTAACAAATACACCGTTAAAAGTAAAGCTCGGCCTTGATCCATCTGCGCCAGATGTTCATCTTGGTCATACTGTTGTACTGAATAAGCTACGCCAATTCCAAGAAAACGGGCATACGATTCAACTAATTATCGGTGACTTTACTGGAAAAATTGGCGATCCAACTGGAAAATCTGCAGCGCGTAAACAGCTGACAGATGAAGAAGTGAAGGAGAATGCGAAAACGTATTTTGATCAATTCGGAAAAGTACTAGACATGGAAAAGGTCGAACTTCATTACAACTCTAAATGGCTCTCTTCTCTTTCCTTCGAAGATGTCATTGGGCTCGCTGGAAAAATAACTGTTGCCCGATTGCTTGAACGAGATGATTTTGAAGAACGATTAGCTTACGGGAAGTCGATTTCCTTGCATGAATTCTTCTACCCATTGATGCAAGGCTACGATTCTGTCATGTTAGAGGCAGATATTGAGCTTGGAGGAACAGATCAGCATTTTAATATTCTCATGGGACGTCACTACCAGGAGAAGTTTGGAAAAGAAAAGCAGATTGCGATATTAATGCCTCTTTTAGAAGGATTAGACGGTGTTGAAAAAATGTCAAAGTCGAAGAAAAACTACATTGGTATCGATGAAAGTCCTACTGAAATGTATGGAAAAGCAATGTCTATCCCAGATCCATTGATGAGCAAATACTTTGAATTGATTACAGACTTAGAACCGATTGAAATAGCTCAAATCAAAAAGGATTTACATGCTGGCTCTCTCCATCCTCGAGATGCAAAAATGCTTTTAGCAAAAACGATTGTGCGCATGTACCACGGGGAATCAGAAGGGGAGAAAGCGGAACAGCAATTCATTACAATTTTTCAAAAAGGGTCCTTGCCAGATGAGATCCCAGCTGTCCACTGGACTGGAAAAAATCCTGAATCGCTTGTTCAGCTTCTAGTAGACTTACATCTATTAACCTCCAAAAGCGAAGCAAGAAGGATGATCCAAAACGGTGGGGTTCGTATCAACGGAGAGAAAGTCGAAGAGACAGATATGGAAGTTTCTATCAACAAGGAATTAATTATTCAAGTAGGAAAACGAAAATTCGTAAAGCTGCTTGGCTAATATGCTGAAAATGGGCTAGCCGCTAGCCCATTTTCCTTTTCTATTACGAGCTTACTGTTTCGCCGCCATTTACATGGAGAACTTGCCCTGTTACAAATCGAGAATCATCGGAAGCCAAATAGACAAAGGTTGGAGCCAATTCGAATGGCTGTGCCGCTCTTTGCATCGGATTAGAAGAACCGAAAATGGCTACTTGATCTGAAGAAAAGCTTGCCGGAATTAATGGGGTCCAAATTCGTCCCGGTGCCACTGCATTTACTCGTATTCCATCTTTTACAACGCTTCTCGCAAGAGCACGTGTGAAACCAACATTTGCAGCTTTTGTGGCAACATAATCAATTAACAGCGGCTCCCCTGCATACGCAACAACCGAAGCTGTGTTAATAATGCTGCTGCCCGGCTTTAAATGAGGAAGTGCTGCTCTTGTTGTGTAAAAATGGGAATAAATATTAACTTTAAATGTATCATCAAATTGTTCATCCGTGATATCCGTTAATTTTGCCTGTTGAAATTGAATACCGACATGGTTACAAAGAATATCCAGCTTTCCAAACGTCGTTACCGTTTTCTCCACAATGTCAATACATTGCTTTTTCTTACGTAAATCACCTGGCAGCAAAAGACACCGTTGCCCTAACGCTTCGATTCTATTTTTCGTACGGTTCGCATCCTCCTGCTCATCTAAATAAGCAATTGCTATATCTGCGCCTTCTTTTGCAAAGGCAATCGCAACGGCAGCGCCAATGCCACTGTCTCCCCCAGTAATTAACGCCACTTTCCCCTTTAGCTTCCCACTTCCTATGTAGTGGTCATTTTCGATAATTGGCTTTGGAACCATATAGCTTTCTAGACCAGGCTGACGGAGCTGTCTATTCTCAGGAAAATTAATCGGGATTTCCTCATACTTTGTCACTTTTCCGTAATTCGGATAAAGTGGATACGGATCTACTTGCTTATTTGCTTCAAAAAACTCTTGCATTTCTGTTAGCTGAATAAGCTTTTCCGATTGATAATTTCGCGTTTCTAATAATGCATAGTACGCTTCTGGCACCTGGTACATCGGATCTCTTGGATCATTCAGATAAAAGGACATACTAATCCCTCCATTAATAGTAGTAAATTATCCTATGTCGTTGCACTTATTTGGTGCCTAATTAACGAAATGACTAGCTCTCTTTTACTTGGAATGAATACGCTAAAGGAAGGAGGGGTATTTGAATGATGTATGAATTTAACCCAAAGTTAAAATTATTGCTACAAAAGAATTCTAAGGATACTGTTACCATGACGTATATCAACCATAAATGGTCCATGCCAAAAACGACGGTGAAACCACCTTTTTATAAAAAAGCAATTAATGCATTTCATTATCCGAAAATATAAGATGGAGCAGCCTGTGGAAACTTTTCCTATCCTCAGGCTGCTCCAAGTAAATTAATTTAAAGATTCACTCCTTTTCCGCTTAAAGGCAGCTCGAGTTTGTCCCCAAAAAATAAGCAGAATACCAATGATTTGCAGGAAATCTGGGCGATACGCTGTTAAAACAATGTCCATAAAGATGGCAACAGCTGGATCGATAAACACGAGAACTGCAATTGTCCCAGAAGTTAGCTTCGGCAAGCTGCTGAAAAATAAATAATACACGAAGCCAGTGTGAATAATCCCTGTTAATAAAATATAAAACCAGTTTTCCCCTGTTAAATGGTTAAAATAACCCCAATTTACAAAGGGCACTAACATAACGATGCCGACACCTGTTTGAATAATCGTTGTTAAGATTGGGTTCAGCTTGGCAATTTTCTTCCCTGTCAATGTCGTTAGTGCATAAAATAGTGCCGCACCAAATGCCCACGGCAGCCCAGCTGACATAAGAGCATCGAAAGTAAGAAAATCTTGCATTCCCCCAACCAACAACGTTCCAATAAAGCAAATCATAACAGTAAGCATTAATTTCAAGCTAACCCTTTCTCGATAAAGGAAGCTCCCCAATAACACGACAAGCACTGGTGCCAAATGATAGATCGAAACCGCAACCGTTACAGACATATACTCAAAGGAACGGAAGAAAAATACCCAGTTCACTACAAGAAAGATGCCACACAGTATACTATAGCCAATCTCCTTTTTCTCTACCGCTTCCTTTTTTCTCCTTGAAAAAAGATAAACAATGCTTAGTACCACACATGCACAAATACACCGAATAAAGACAAGTTCAATAGATGGCAAATTCGTCTTAGCTGAAAAATAACCAATCGAACCAAATATCGCCATCGATAATGCAAATTTCATTGTTGCGTTCATTCTTTTCCTCCACAGCCGTTTTCAAGTTGCTAGATTTTTGCTTATTTCTCTATCATATAGAAAATTTTCTCTTAAATAAATATGATAGAACGCCTTTTTTCAGTTAATTTAGTAAATTCCGTGCTGATGCGGTGCTGATGCGGTGCTGATATGTGCTAGATTTCTCGTTTATTATGCAGAGCTAGTCGGATATGATCCAAAGTTTCATTTTATTGTCCAAAACTAGCCGGATATGATCCAAAGTTCTGTTTTATTGTCCAAAACTAGTCGGATATGATCCAAAGTCCTGTTTTATTGTCCATAACACCGGATATGATCCCAAGTTTCGTTTTATTGTCCAAATCCATCAGCATTTCAGCCAAAATCTCATCTTATCAGCCAACCCATTTCCCCCAGCACACACAAAAAACCCTTCCAACAGGAAAGGGTCAAATTCTTTTTGCACCATAATATTTTGTTTTCCAATATGAGTTAGATAGCTTGTCCACTTTTACCCCTTTTGAAGAGGAACTATGGATAAACTTATTACTTCCTATGTATATACCAACATGGGATGCACCTTTTTTATATGTTTCAAAGAAGACTAGATCTCCTTTTTTTAAGTTCGATTTTTTTACTTTTTTTCCTTTTTTATACATACTCGCAGCTGTTCTAGGCAAGGACTTGCCTGTTTTTTTATAACTATAGCCAACAAAGCCGGAGCAATCAAATCCTTTAGGCGTAGTTCCACCATATTTATAAGGAGTTCCTATATAATTTTTTGCAACCGTAACAACTGATTTCTTTGAAGCGGCATTTGCTTCATTCGTACCAAAAATGCCAGTAAAAAATAATCCAAATGACAGGAGTGACAAGACAATAACCTTTTTCATCTAGTGACCTCATTTACGTAAGATTATGTTCCAAGGCTTCCTTCTATCAACATGTCTATCTTCTCATATTATTCAGATAATTAGGTTACATCCATATACAAATTAGATTACAATTCTATTACAATACTATATAAGAATAATATTCCTGTGATTCCATAATCTTCTCCTTTATCCTATCCTAATTTCGCGAAGGAAGAGACGGAACATGATATACTAGTAGAAAAAAAGAGGGAGCGTGTAAACAGTGGATTTTATTGCTTTAGATTTTGAAATAGCAAATGCCGATATGGCTAGTGCTTGTTCGCTTGGACTATCTTATGTAGAAAATAACGCCATTGTAAAAGAGCAATATTTTTTAATTAAACCTCCAAGTCTATCATTCGATCCAAAGTTTACAGCGATTCATGGGATAACAGAAACAGATGTAGCAGACGCTAAAAGCTTTCCGGAAGTATGGGAATTGATAAAAGAGGACATTTCCACGCATACAATTATTGCCCATAATGCTCAGTTTGATATGAGTGTACTCTACTGCTGTCTAGAAAAATATCAGTTGAATAAGCCTAAGTTTTCTTATATTTGCAGCATCCCCATTAGTAATCGAGCAACAAGAGGAGCAAAGGTGGGGCAATCGTTGAAGGATCGGACATCTTATTTTGGCATTTCTATGGAAGAACATCACCATGCAGGGTCGGATGCTCGGGCATGTGCGGAGCTTGTGATTGCTTGTATTGAGTCAAGGAAAAAGGATTCGTTAACTAACTACTGTACTTCTTATCCTACTCTTCCTATTAAACAATTTTCCGAATTAAAGCCACAAACCACTTTTGGAAGAGCAACAGCTTTTTCACAGAGAAAGCCAGTCAAGAAGTTTGCGTCCGTTTCGATAGCGGAAATTATGCCAACTACTGATTCATTTGATGAAAATCACCCACTCTACCAAAAAAATCTTGTCTTTACTGGAGACCTGCATTCGCTTGAACGAAAAGAAGCGATGCAACAAGTAGTGGACGTTGGCGGTATAATTAAAAGTGGTGTGAGCAGTAAGACTGATTATTTAGTTGTAGGTATGCAGGATCAAAAGCTTGTTGGCTCTGAAGGAATCAGTTCAAAAGAGAAAAAGGCATATGATTTACAAGCAAAAGGAAAAGCTATTGAAATTATTAACGAACAACAATTTTTAGAGCTATTAAATAAAGAGCGAGTCAATTATTAAGAAAAAAAGGCTGTTTCAAACGAAGCAGCCTTTTTTAGTTTCTCCGTCTTTGCCTTCTTCTTTCCATTTGAAACGGAATAAGCAATACAAAAAACAAAAGCAGTGCAACTAGCTCAAGAACCAGCAAATAATCCGGGTATGGCCCTAAATAATCTAAAAGGGAACCATTTGCTGGCTTATATGCTAAAAACATATAATTGCTACCTATCAAACGATTGACTATCCAGGCAAGCGTCGCACTACTGTTTAAGAAAATAAAAGCTAGAAATAATCCTTTTTTTGTCGGTTTATACTGGTGGACAAGCACAAAGTACAGACAAGTCCATATAATAAGAATGTGCGTCACAAAAAAATGGAAATAGCGGAAATGGGGATAACCTAAAAACAATTCAGGTGTAACAATGGCCATTAATGCGCCAATAATACCAATAAAATAAACCACTTGAAATACAAGCTCCCATTTGGTAATCAGAAGTAGCAAACAAAGAATTAAACTGATTGAACAAAGATGGAACGGCAGCATAATAGAAGCATCCCATAACCCATCCTTATGCATCCAATAATGGTACATTGCCTCTAAACCGAGTAATACTAAGAAAAAAACAGAACGAAAAATACAACTGCGCATTTGGATGTAATTTCGAAAAATAAAAAGTAAAATTCCCCCAATAATAAGAATGCCTATCATGACTAGATGGGATACAGAAAATAATTCAAAGGGGAAATCATCGTATAAATGCCCGTACCATCCCTTCATTTAAGCAATTCTCCTTTCTGGTATTTTCCGAAAAAGTATTTTTTCTAATTTTTTTTACAAACTATGTATAAAAGTTTAATAGTTTGGGAATATTATAGACAAATACTACTGATAAAGAAAAAACAATTTTAAAGGAGAGGATTACGATGAAACTACAAACTGATACTGCAATGACTGATTTTATTGACAAAGATAAATTTGAGTTAGAATCCTACCTTGAATATTTATTTAGCCTTGCTTCGGAAAAATAATCTAATAGATACGATGATTTATCCAGCATGAACGGACTTTTAACACCCACTTCAACATCTGTGAACATTGGAGGTGGATGTCAACTAATCCGATAAAGCTCGATTGGTCACGGGGATGATAAAGCCTATAATAAAAGCCAATCACTAGAAAATCATTGTATCTCTAGACTCCTATTAAAATGACTTTGCAGATGTTCGCTCGAAATCATCTGCAAAGTCATCTACCAACATTTTTGTAAATTTTATTAAAAAAGCACTTAATTTTTCCAATTTAATTTGATAGAATAGTAAAAGCAATCTATAAAAGGTAGGAGCATTATAAAATGGCACTTTCCCGAATGAATATCGAAAACGTTTGTGAATTACTGGACACAATCGAACTTTTAAAAATCGAATTGCTTAAATATGGGATTGAAAAGGGCTTAAATGATCCCAATACCATTCAACTCAGCGAGCTGCTAGATACATATATTGTCATGTATCAAAAAAAGATAGCCCAAAAATAAAAGATACTTTACCCTCTTCCAATTCTCTCCCAAACCGATTCCAACCTTTAGTGAATGAGATTAATCACATCTTTTAAGGCCGCGGCCGCTGCACCTTTAGGATGCGAGGCACCACCAACACAGCAAATCGTTCCCATCTCCTCGGTTTCAAACAATATTCCTTTATTTGTTCCTTTTACATGAATTAATGGATTTTCAGGAGGAAGAATTTCCGGTTTCACCTGCAAAATAAGCTTGTCCCCCTGTTTTGTTGCTGATGCTATTAGCTTCCACTCACACCCATTAATTTTTGCACGCTGCATATCCGCTTTTGTAATCTTTTCAATCCCCTCTATCGCAATATCCTCTAATGTTAGATTCGTATGAAATAATCCATTTGCCAACAGTAAAATTTTGCAAGCACTGTCCAGTCCTTTTATATCTAAATCAGGGTTTTTTTCTGCAATTCCCTTCTCTTGTGCGAGGTGCAATGCTTTTTCAAAGGTAATATTCCCTTCCGACATACTTGTCAATATAAAATTGGATGTTCCATTTAAGATCCCTTTAATCGATTGAATACTGCTTCCCGCTAAACTAAATTCCCCGATATCTAGTGTTGGTAAAGCTGCTGCTGTTGCCCCACTATATTTTATTCGGCAGTCTTTTGCACTTGCGATTTGCAGTAATTCAGGCAAGGAATGAACAAGCGCCCCTTTGCTGACAGAAACAATATCCATGTTTGTCTCAAGTGCTTGTTTCATATAAGAAAGAGCAGGTTCACCGGTTTCTAGATTTGTAGGCGTGCATTCTATTAGAATATCCCCTTTTATCGCTGGGGCTTCAATAGATAAATTTTTCATACTAGCATATTGGGAAATTCCTAAAGAACCTTTTGGCAACTCATCCAAAACAGAAAGATTTAAGCCGTCTGGTTCATAAATCATCCCTATTGATCCGATCAACCCCACTACTTTAAATTCTGTATGATATTTTTCAATCAGCTCTTCCTTTTTACGATATAATAATTCAACCAATTCTTTGGCAACAGTCCCATATCCGGTAATGATTATATTTCTTTGCTTTTTCATATTTTTATTCCTTTCCTTGTTATCCCTTTTGCTATAGATTTCTTTCTTTTCTTATGGATTTCCTTTATTATCATGAAATATTTTTTACTAGTTAAAACTACTACAATTATCAATGCCATTTGCCAAAAGCTGTGCCCTCTCCTTAACAGAAATGCCAATCGCCTATTTCGAATCATCCATTAAAAACAATGGAAAAGATTTATCCGTTCCATACAAAGGCTTTCCGACAGCCTAATAAAACAAAGACCCACAGCACTATAAGACTGTAGGTCTGTCCCTCTTATAAATATTTTCGATGCAAGGCTTTGCCATCATAGGTATAAAGAAGCTGTTTATCTTCTACTACCGTTTCAATATGGACACCTCTGCCCCATAATTGATAAATATATGGAAGCACTTTTTCTAAATACTTTAAGTCTAATTCAATTCCCTCATATCCATGCTTTAAGTATAGTTCGCCATTTTTATTATAATCGCCGTCATTGACTGTAATATATGGGAAACCACCATTGACTCGCATGCTAACTAATTGATCTCGCACCTGTTCCCAAGCCTTATCGACAATTTTGTAATCTCTGCCCTGTTTTTGGAAAAGATACATATCCTCTCTCATCACGAGATCCTTTGTTAAATAGTTTCTTAAGAAGGAAATGTCTGATTCAATTTCACGTACCTCAAACATTTTTTCCCGTCCTGATCCTGGTTTGACGCCCCTTTTCTTCATTTCCTCTGTCGGATTATTATAGCGTTCCTCAATATCTTCAAATATCTTTAATCCTAGATAATAAGGGTTAATGCCTGTTTTAGACGGCTGTACTACACCCGCATTTAGCTTTGCAAACTCAATCGCTTCTGCACTTGTTAAATCTAATTCCCTGACAATTCGCTGATGCCAATAGGATGCCCAACCTTCATTCATAATCTTCGTTTCTAATTGCGGCCAGAAATAGAGCATCTCCTCCCGCATCATCGTTAAGACATCCCTTTGCCAATCCGTGAGCTCTCTACTAAAATTCTCAATAAAAAGCAATAAATCCTTCTCTGGCTGTGGCGGAAATTTCTTTGCTACCTTTTTCTTCGGCTTTTTCGGTTTATTGCGATCATCTAATCCCCATAATTCATCATAAGGAGTACTCGCTGTTTCCTCTTCTTCCACAAACTCAACATCATCCATCGACCATGCTAATTTTGGTCGCATCAAGCTTGGATCAATATGTTCATCAATCGCTAAAACCGCATCCAAAAATGTTTCCACTTCATGCTTTCCATATTTGATCTCGTATTGGCGAATCCGATCAGCAGTTGCTGCCATACTTTCGACCATTTCACGCTTCGTATTTTGAAAACGAACATTATTTTTAAAGAAGTCACAGTGCGCCAAAACATGGGCAACAATTAGTTTATTATTTATTAAGGAGTTACTATCAAGCAAAAATGCATAGCATGGATTTGAGTTAATCACTAATTCATATATTTTTGATAAACCTAAATCATAATGCAGCTTCATTTTATGAAACTGCTTTCCAAAACTCCAATGGGAAAATCGAGTAGGCATTCCGTACGCACCGAATGTATAAATGATATCCGCAGGACAAATTTCATATCTCATTGGATAAAAGTCTAGTCCAAATCCAGAAGCAATTTCAGTAATTTCTTCAATGGCATATTGTAATTCCTTTTGTTCTACCTCATTCATTCCGCTCTCTCCTTTCACCGTTTAAACTAATGTATGAAATGAAAAAGTGAATCATGAGTAAATTAGATAGAAATTGCGTTAGATTGTTGGTTTTTATTTAATAGGAAGCAAAATAAAGGAACGATTCTTGGTTGTTGGTGTTTTTGCTTTGTTGCTTTGCTTTTTTGGCGTTCATCGCTTTGATGAACGCTACTTTTCCCTTTGTTGCTTTGCTTTTTGGCGTTCATCCCCTTTATGAACGCCACTTTTTCCTTTGGTGCTTTGCTTTTTGGCGTTCATCCCCTTTATGAACGCCACTTTTCCCTTTGGTGCTTTGCTTTTTGGCGTTCATTCCCTTTATGAACACCACTTTTTCCTTTGGTGCTCTGCTTTTTGGCGTTCATTCCCTTTATGAACGCCACTTTTTCCTTTGGTGCTTTGCTTTTTGGCGTTCATTCCCTTTATGAACGCCACTTTTTCCTTTGGTGCTCTGCTTTTTGGCGTTCATCCCCTTTATGAACGCCACTTTTCCCTTTGTTGCTTTGCTTTTTGGCGTTCATTCCCTTTATGAACGCCACTTTTTCCTTTGGTGCTCTGCTTTTTGGCGTTCATCCTCTTTATGAACGCTACTTTCCACAAAGCCTACCTTCCAATCACCCACTTCCCCCCAAAAAGAAAAGGAGCATTCTCTTCGAACACTCCTTTTCCCCTTATTCTATTATTTCTTTCACTTTTTTCACGACATGTCCGGAGCCGCCTTTGTTTTCAACGCCTTCGATCATCATCGCAATTAAGAGGTTCTTTTTGTCTTTATCATAAGTAACATACCAGCCATTTTCTGTTCCTTTTTCGCCTTGCTTCTCTTTTAATTCGGCTGTCCCTGTTTTTCCTGCGAACGTTTTGCCATTTAGTTTCGCCGCATGTGCTGTACCACTTGGGCTGTCAATGACTTGCTGAAGGTCATTTGATATTGTATTGGCAACAGATTCGTCCATAATCTTTTCTTTCCATACCTTGCCCTTCTCATCACTATCCAATAATACAGGTGTCATTAAATTTCCACCGGTAACAAATGGTGTGTATGCTGTAGCAAGGTGAATAACACTCATTTCCACATGCCCTTGACCATAGCCTGAATCTGCTAATAGTTGTTCTGTATCTAATTTGCCATATGTGGATGTTTCAATTGGAAATGCATAAGTCAAGGCTTCTTCAAATCCAAATTTTTGTAGCTCTTTTGCAAATTTATCTTTCCCTAAATCAAGTGCTGTTTGCGCAAAGTAAATATTATCACTGTAAAGGAGCGCATCCGCTAGATTTACTGGTGCCGAACTGCTATGCACTCTTGTTACAAAATATCCGCCCCAGGATTTATCCTTTTGCCACTGTTTTGTTGTAATCTTTCTTTCCTGTTCTGGGGTAATAACGCCTTCAGTTAATGCAGCTGCTGCTACAAGTGGCTTCATGACAGAACCAGGTGCATAATTATTTTTAAAACGATTGGTAAAAGGATCTAGCTTATTATTATCGTACGCTTCCTTCTCAGACGTTGTTAGACCAACAATCATCTTATTAGGATCAAATGCCGGGCTGCTAACTAACGCAAGCGTTTCTCCTGTTGATGGATTAATAGCAGCTGCCGTTCCTGCTTCCCCATCCATTTGTTCATATATTTCCTTTTGTAAATCGGCATTTATCGTCAGCTTTATATTTTCACCATTTTGCACTTCTTTTTTTGCTAAAGTAACGGTACTGCCATCTGCCTTTTTAATTAAAATTTGTTCACCATTTGTGCCTTTTAGTCGCTCTTCTAGCACTTGCTCCAAGCCTCTTTTTCCAATTACATCTGTACTTGAATAACCTTTTCCTTCATTTTTCTCTAGTTCTTCTGCTGTAATGCTACCAATGTAGCCGATCAAATGTGCAGTACTTTCTCCAAATGGATAAATTCTGCCTTTGGTATCTTGTTTTTGAACGCCAGGTAATGCAAAAAGCTTTTCTAAATAAGCACTGTCTCCTGTGGCAACTTTTTTAATCGGAACAAAAAAGCTTGGCTGTACCCACTCTGCATTTAATGCTTTCTCAATGGTTTCCTTTTTTATATCTAGAAGCTTTGCCAGATCATTGATGACTGTATCTGGTTTATCTCCCATTTGCTCTGGAACAAGTCCAATTTCGTAGATGACACCATTCATCGCAAGTGGATTTTCATTCGTATCGACTATACTGCCACGTTCTGCTTGAATGGTACTAACGGAAATTTTATCATCAGGACCTAACTCAGAAAAAATATAAGTAGTATCCCAATTAATATACCAGTTCTCTTCTTTCTCTTTTTCTTCTTTTACAAGCTTCGCCTGATTATCAAAGCTGATTTCTCCTGCCACGCTGTTCATTTTTACCGAAAATGGAATTTCTGTTTTCTCTACTTTATTGAACTTCTCGTCTTCGGATGGTTTCGTATATGTTATCTCTAAATCATTGATGTCTAAATCCTTGTAGATTTTTTCGTATCTGGAAACAAAATCATCTTCCGAAATGTTCTCTTTTGCTTCTGTTGAAAGACAGGCATACATCTCTTTAAATTTCTGATCATTCCACAGTTTTATATATTGCGATAGCCGTTCATCTGGGGTAGGCTCGTTTTTATTACATCCTGTTGCCACTGCTACCAGTATTAATATCAGTAAAAGCATCCATCTCTTTTTCATTCCTATCTCCCCTTCTAATCTACTACTACTAGCGTACCATTTTTTCATAAAAACGGAAAAAAAATCACCTACAAAACTTTATTTTTTATTCTCCGTCAACTATCTGTATATTATTATCTTCCTAAAAAAATAATAACTCTATTACGAAAATGAAGAGAAAAAGTTACATACTTTTTTATCATAATTTGCTAAAATACATGCTAATAATAGCCACCTTTTTAGGAGGAAAAACGGATGATTATTTTATTTGATGGAGTTTGCAATTTATGCAATAGTAGTGTGCAATTTATTATAAAGAGGGATCCAAAAAAACAATTTTTCTTTGCTTCTCTGCAGAGCGAGGTCGGAAAAAGCTTGCTAGAGAAACATCATCTTTCCGATGTAGATAGTGTTGTCCTTATTAAAAAGAATAAGCGCTATATAGAATCCGATGCGGCTTTGGAAATATGCCGCTATCTTTCAAACGGCTGGAAGCTTCTAACTATTTTAAAAATAATTCCTTCCTTCCTAAGAGATCCTCTTTATCGCTATATTGCTAGAAATCGTTATAAATGGTTTGGCAAACGAGAATCCTGCATGCTTCCGACAGAGGAGATGAAGAAGCGGTTTTTGTAATACATATTCCTATTGCTATCCATACATAACCACCGATAAAGTCTTCATCCAATTTATCTTGAAAAAGAAGGCTGACCAGGCTTTTTTGTAGTCAAGTTGTGCATTGAGCTGCTCTCTGTTACCTTTTCTGTTTTTTCTTTGCCTGGGCGGTCACTGATGGGCTCTCTCTGTTACCTTTTCCACCTTTCTGTCGCCAAGACGGTAACGGAGCAAGCCCCTCCCCTATTCCAAAATCACCCTTTTAAAAATGTGCAAAAAAAGACCGCTTTCTTATCAGAAAACGGCAGAAAATTGGAGATAAAAGGACTACTTGTAAAACAGTTATTGGTTTTAATAGAAATCACGATTTCTATTAAAATTGCTCAATTAAGTTCCATTATGCTAATAAATAGAAGGCGTAGGTGGGCACATCTAGAAATAGCAAAAATATTCTTAATATATTGCGGTAAAATCTATTAAATCATATTATATAGATAGATGAATTCTTGATTTTTAAGTATAATTCGGCATTTTTCGGCATTTTACACTGTTTCATCTAAAAAATCATAGTAAAATATAACTTTAGGAATATTCATAAAAATAGGCAGGCTTTTCTAAGTAGGAGTGAAGCGAGTGGATTTTTCAGCGGTTGGAGAAAAAATCAAGGAATTACGAAAGCAAATAGGCTTATCACAAAAGGAGCTTTCGCACAATATATGTACACAGGCGCAGATAAGCAAGATTGAAAAAGGAGAAGTGCTTCCATTGTCTTCTACTCTTTATCTTATCTCCGGACGATTAGGAGTAGATGTGAATTATTTCTTCGATATTGGCACCACACCGAGACTAGATTATGTAGAAGAAACCTTTCGCCAATTAAAGGCGGCACGAAGAAATACCGATTATCATACTGTAAAACAAATTGTAAAAGCAGAAGAAAAAAATCCCTTATTTATCCACCATAAGAAAAACTATCAAATGCTACTTTGGCACAAAGCGATTTATGTATTTGAAATCGACCGTGATTTTAACCGAGCCGTAAATCTTATTAATGAAGCAATTGAACTTACCTTTGATAAGGTCTTCACAGAAAGAGAGTTAGAGATTTATATTAGTAAAGGTATCTTTTACTATGAAGAAGGCTTCATCGATGATTCCCTATCTATCTATGAGCAAGCATTTAAAGCTATTAATCAGCTTCCCTATTTACAAGATGATACGATTAAAAGCAGGCTATATTTTAATATCGCTAAATCATTAACGGATCAGTCACGATTTGATACTTCCATTGCTTATTGTAAGGAGGCAATTGATTGGGCTATCCAACAGGATAATCTTTATCTGTTGGCTCACTTTCACTATCATATAGGATATAACTATGAATTACAAAAGAATTTTGTCCTAGCTACTCAATATATGAAAGATGCACTAATGATTTTCCAATTAGTTAAAGATAATCGATATACAGATTATATCCAAAATAAAATAAATAACTGGCAATAATAATATAGTGCTTCAGGATTGCCTCTCTCATCTTTTCTCACATTACTTGTGTGTAATTGGTGTTCTTGAGCGCAATCTTTTTTCATTCTTCGTTCTTATCACGTTCCTCACATATCCTGATTAGATTGAATCTTTTTCTATCACTGCCTCCTTCCAAAGATAACGTACTCCCCATCCGTAATTATCTATGAGAATTTACCTATTTTCCTATTACTCTATCTATTTTCCTAAATTAAAGGTCAATAGTCTGATAGTATATGGTAATATAGTTATACTATAGTATATTCATTAGGAGTGAGTGATAAAAAATGAAGAAGAAAGTCACAGTATTGGCAACTACCGCGATTCTGTCAACCACTTTTGCAGCGAACGCCTCAGCTAGTACTTACGTAGTAAAAAAAGGGGATACATTAGGACAGATTGCGAAGTCTTACAATACTACTGTTAATGAGTTAAAGTCGATTAATAAGCTTTCATCAGACTTAATTCTAATCAATCAAAAATTAACGATTGCAGATAGTTCCAAGTCTACCAGCAGCAAAACGACTAGCACTACAAAAAGCAACTCTTCAACGAAGACAAGCTCAGCTGCAAAAACGCATAAAATTGTTTCAGGGGATTCCCTTATTAAAATAGCAAATAAGTATTCTATTTCTTTAGGCGAGTTAAAAACATGGAATAACCTAACATCCACACTTATTTATGCTGGTGATGTTTTGTATGTTTCTAAGCCAGGAAGTGCCTCTTCCACTACATCTGCAACGAGTTCATCTGGAAATTCAAATTCCGGAACTACTAGTAGCAATGCCGCTGCTACATCTACAGGCACCTATACAATTAAAAGTGGGGATACGTTAGGCAAAATTGCTTCTATTTATAAAATGTCTGTGAGCCAGCTTAAGCAATTAAATAATCTTAAATCTGATTTAATTTTCCCAGGACAAAAACTAAAGGTTAATGCATCTGAAAAGGTTACAAACACAGGGAATACTAGTTCTAACTCTGGTTCTAGCTCTAGTACGCCAACCTTTATTTCCACTGGAAATAGCGGACAATCCTATGCTTCTAAGGTAGTTTCTACCTCTAAAAATCTTATTGGCCTTCCATATGTTTGGGGCGGTTCAACAACTGCTGGTTTTGACTGCAGCGGATTTGTTTACTATGTATTAAACCATAGTGGAAAATCAATTGCACGTTATTCTGCTGAAGGATACTATGATCGCAGCTATTACGTAGATGTTCCATCAATTGGAGATATTGTGTATTTTAAAAATACTTACAAGCAAGGTATCTCTCATTTAGGAATTTATGTTGGCAATAATGAATTTATTCATGCTGATTCAAGCGGAGTTCGTGTGACAAGTTTGGATAACTCCTATTATAAAGAGCATTTTGATAGTTTTAAACGTTTATATTAAAAATAAGGATGATGAAATGAGGGCTGTCTAATGGGACAGCCCTTATTTTATGTGGTGGCGGAAGTGGATTTGATGTTGGAGGGGTGGGTTTGGCTGATATATTACTGCTTTGGCTGATTTATTCTTTTTTTGGCTGATATCCTCGTTGCTTTAGCTGATTTATTCTTTTTTTGGCTCATATCCTCGCTGCTTTGGCTGATATATTTCTTTTTTGGCTCATATCCTCGCTGCTTTGGCTGATATATTCCTTTTTTGGCTGATATCCTCGTTGCTTTAGCTGATTTATTCTTTTTTTGGCTCATATCCTCGTTGCTTTGGCTGATTTATTCTTTTTTTGGCTGATATCCTCAGCCAATTAAACCTGATTTCCGCTTTTTCCCACTCACATGCCCACCGCTTTACCTAATTTTCTTCTTCCACTCCACTCGCGCCTTTACTTCCCTTCTCTTTTTCTTCCTTGCTTATGTCCTCTACCATCTCCTTATAAAAAGCGTTATAATTAAAGAATGGACTTTTTTTCGTGCTTCCTTTTTTTAAAGCTATTCACGGAGCATGTTTTCAAGTCATTACACGGAAATTATGAGTATGGGAGGGATGCATTATGCTTCAAGAAAAATATTTAGAGCCAGTGAATTTTTGTGCAGAAAACTTAATGAATTTATTGGATGCAAATGATCCCCAAATGAAAAAGATTGTAGAAAAGGGACTTCTTCTATATAGGCAAAGCTTTGTCTATCAAGTCAAATTCTCCAATGAGCTTGTTACTGGAATGATCCAGGATGTTACGCCAGTAAAGGCAACATTGGATTTGGATTATATTCAATATAGCTCTTGTACTTGTCATGCGGAAGGTTTTTGCCGTCATCAGCTTGCTTTGTTTTTCTATTTACTTGCACAGGTTGGAAAGGTGTCCACTTGGCTAGAGAGTTGGAGAAAGCCAATTAAAAATGCGGAAATGCTGAAAAATCTCGGCATTATGCGAGCAAGCGACTTATTGAAAGAGACAGAAGACAAAGAGCCAAATTATACAGATTGGATTGAAACCTTTGAAAAGAGCTTTCAATCACTTATCGAGACCAATCAAAATAAACCATATATGATTGCAGAAACGTATTATATTTATATGCGAAAAATAAAAGCAGCTACGCCTCTTCAAACAGAGTGGAAGCTCCTTTATTTAGTCATCGCCCAAGTATTTACATTTAAGCAATTATTAGCACTTAGTAAAAGTTCAGATCATAATACACAAACGATTAATCGCTATTATCGCCATCTTTTCCATGATTTAATGAACAGTATTGAGGATAATCTCTATAAACTATCGAACTTTACTTTTCCATTTGCATTTGACAACTTTTTAGTTCGTTTAAAGGAGGACGTGAGGGCGCTCCTCACGATTCAACCACTATTAAATTTTGAGTGTATTCAACTATATCGCCTAATGTGGACAGATCTTTTTGCTACAAAAGGGTGGAGACAAGAGGAACTAGAACAGATATTAGCAAGGAAAAATCCCGCATTCTCTGAAAAGGTGGCTATTATCCATCTTGAAATTCTTCTCCAAAAAGATGAGGATGCTCTCAAAGTGATTCAGTCTCTCGGCTCTCAACTTACTACTTATATGCTTTATTGGATGGACTATTTATCGAGTCGAAAAGCGTGGAAACGGATGGATTTATATGTTCCAGCGTTTATTCAAGAACTGAAAAATTATCTATCTGCAGATGAAGATGACGAGTATTGCCATGAATTTACACAAATGGCCCTGCGTGCGATTCTTCCCTACTGCATGGCATTAAACAAAGAGGATTTATTGGAAAAGGCTTATATTCATACCCTTCCATACAGCTTTCGCAAATATGAAGATTTTCTGTATGAGAAAAAACAGTTTGATAAATGGATTGATTTATTTACGATGATGGGATTTGGACTAGAGCACCTTCATAAAGAACAAATTAAAATTTTGCAGGAATACGATTACTCTGTATTGCTTTCCTTATATCACCGTTCTATTCAAGAACATATTGATGGAAAAAATAGAGAACACTATCGAATCGCTGTCCGCCAATTAAAGAAATTGCGTACCCTTTATAAAAAAATGAAAAAGCAAACCGAATTCGAGCAATTCTTACTGGTTATCTTAGAGCGTACGAAACGATTAAGAGCCTTTCATGAAGAATGTAGAAAGGGAAAGCTAATCCATGTTGAAAACTAACTATTTAAAAATAAATGTTCATTATTATGAGAGTAAAGGATTTTATTTAACAGGTGAAATAGAGGATCGCTATCTTTACCCAAGCTATTGGAAAAAGCTTCTTTTCCAGCAGCATCAGGAAAGCTATTATGGTACTGTTTTAGATACCGCAACGATTGATGGGATAGAAGGAGTATTGGTTAGTGGCTGGCAACTGGTCACTTTACTAGCAACCGAAGGATTTAATCGATATATCGAATGGGATTGGAATGATACAGCGCAGGTTTGTCTTGCTGCTGCACCAAGTATACTAGAAGCCATTACCCATAAAGAATGGATACCAGATTTCAGTCAATGGGAAGTCGGGAATTTCCAATGGTCCCTTCCTTATCGTGTGATAGATGAGTTTGATCCAAGCTTCTGGGAAATAGAGCTTCAAGATGAGTTGGAGGGTCAAACGAATAATGACTTTATTCAACAATGGTTCCATCAGTCCCTTAATCATTATTTAGAGGATCATAAAGAGACAAAACAAAGCTTCCATGAACGAATGGACACATTAAAGAACGCGAATATTCCAGCAGAGCAGCTAGCCGCTTATTTTACAGAGGATAAATGGCAGGAATGGATGGGACTAAAAGAGAACGACTATCCATTTACATTAGGCATTCGCTTAGATGAGCCGACAGAAATCGATACAACTTGGGATTTGGATTTATTTTTAAAATCCAAGGACAACCCGGAGCTCGTAGTAGATATTCATGATGAGAGCAATATGCCGAAGAAATGGTTAGATTATGCTTCTTATATAGAGGAAGAACAACAGCGCTGGCTCCTTCTTTTTCCATGGCTAAAAGGGAAAAAGGGAATAACCAATCAATTAACCGAGGAGGAAGCATGGCTTTTCTTGTCAGAAGCAAGTGAAACATTCCTTGCACTTGGTGTGGACATTCTCCTTCCTTCCTGGTGGCAAGCAATGAAAGCTGCCAATCTGAAGGTAAAAGCAAAGGTTTCTAGCACTAGTCACCGTCCATCCTTCGTTGGTCTTCAGGCGATGCTTGATTATAATTGGCGTTTTTCCATGAATGGGGTTACCCTTTCTGAAGAAGAATTCAATAAGCTAGTTGAAGAAAAACGGCGTCTTGTTTTCATTAAAGGTCGTTGGATAAAATTAGATCCTGCCTTTATTCGTCAAATACAGGATTTAATGAAAAAAGCCGAAAAAGAAGGTTTGCATGTTCGTGATATTATCGAGCAGGAATTAATGCAGGCAGAGGAACAACAAAATGATGAGCTTGAGAATCCAAAAACATTTGCCAAAATCCAAATTGAACTAAACAGACAATGGAGAACAATGATTCATCAATTAAAAGAGGTCAAGAATCTTCCATTGGAGGAAGTTCCGCAAAGCTTCTTAGGGGATCTGCGTGCTTACCAGGTACTTGGTATGAGTTGGCTCCTTTTCCTAAGAAAGTACGGTTTTGGAGCAATTTTAGCAGATGATATGGGACTCGGAAAAACGGTACAGCTAATCTCCTATCTCTTAAAGGTGAAAGAGATCGAAAAGGAACAGACCACACCTGCACTGATTATTTGTCCTACTTCTGTCCTTGGCAATTGGCAAAAGGAATTAGAACGGTTTGCACCTGATTTAAACGTATACCTCCATTATGGAGCAAACCGTTTAAAAGATGATGCTTTTATTCAAAAAGCAAAGGAATCTGATGTGGTTTTAACCTCCTATGGATTAAGCCATATTGATTTGCAAAATTTTGAAGAAATCACTTGGAGCACGATTGCCATAGATGAAGCGCAAAATATAAAAAATGCTCAGACAAAACAATCAAGAGCAGTTAGAAAATTAAAAGGCACCCATTATATTGCCCTTTCTGGAACACCAATGGAAAATCGCCTGAATGAGCTCTGGTCTATTTTTGATTTTACCAATCACGGCTATTTAGGCAGTCTTGGTCAATTTCAAAAACGCTTTGTGATTCCAATTGAAAAAGAAAATAAACCGGAGCAGATTCAGCAGCTGCAGACGCTTATCCGTCCATTCTTACTGAGAAGAACAAAAAAAGATGAAGATGTTGCTTTAAATCTGCCTGATAAGCTGGAGCAAAAGGAATATTGTCCGTTAACTACGGAGCAGGCTGCCTTATATGAACAATTAGTAACGGATACGTTTGTCCAAATTGAGCAGCTTTCTGGATTTGAACGCAAAGGGCTTGTTTTGCAGATGTTAAGTAAATTAAAGCAGCTTTGCAATCACCCTGCCCTTTATTTGAAGGAGCAAACGCCAACTAGTTTACTGGATCGGTCTGTGAAAATGGAGAAATTGGCAGAGCTGACCGATACCATTTTGGAAAGAGGAGAAAGCTGCCTTATTTTTACCCAATATATTGAAATGGGACATATGATACAGCAAATGATGAAGAAGAAATTCAAGGTGGATGTCCCATTCCTAAATGGCAGTATGTCCAAACAGCAGCGTGATCGCCTTATTGAACAGTTCCAGGATGGTGAATTCCCGATATTCCTTCTTTCCTTAAAGGCAGGAGGAACTGGATTAAACTTAACAGCAGCCAACCATGTTATCCATTATGACCGCTGGTGGAATCCAGCTGTTGAAAACCAGGCGACTGACCGTGCATATCGGATTGGCCAAACACGTTTCGTTCACGTGCATAAGCTTATTTGTACGGGGACACTAGAAGAAAAAATCGATGCGATGCTTGAGAAGAAACAATCGTTAAATGATCAAATTATCCAAAATGAAAACTGGATGACAGAGCTAACAACCGATGAATTAAAGGATTTAGTATCATTAAATGAAAGTCCCGCCGTGCTTTAAATGATATGGATATACAGATAAAGAGGATAAATTAGTCTATTTTTGAGACTAATTTATCCTCTTTTTATAGTTGTTAGAACACTAGGAATAAAACTTTAGAAGCAAATTATCTATACTTTTGATTTATTCGTATCTAACATGACAAAAATGTCACTTTACATATTCTTAAATCGATGGTTTGCGGACAAATTAATAGGTAAAGTATAGGAGGAAGGGAGACGAAGCAATGACTACTAAAATTATTCAAACTAAAAATTTATCGAAATCTTATGGGAAAACCCAAGTATTAAAAAATATCGATTTAACCATTGAACAAGGGGAATTCACAGCGATTATGGGACCATCTGGTTCTGGAAAAACTACCTTAATGAATACTCTCTCAACAATTGATACTTTTAATGGTGGGGATGTTTGGATTGAGGGAAAATCACTGTTAGATATGAAAAAGAAAGCCTTGCGAGAATTTCGCCAAAAAAGAATGGGGTTTATTTTCCAGGATTACAACTTACTCGATACCTTAACAGTGAAAGAAAATATTCTGCTCCCACTTTCTTTACAAAAAACACCTGTGGCAGAAATGGAAGAACGATTAGCAAAAATAATAGAGGCGTTAAATATAGAAGCGATATTACAGCAATATCCGGCTGAAATTTCTGGTGGTCAAAAGCAGAGAACGGCTGCAGCAAGAGCCATTATTACCAATCCAGTGATTGTGTTTGCAGATGAGCCTACGGGTGCCCTTGATTCCAGATCTGCTACTCAGCTACTAGAACAAATACAATTACTCAATAAAACATTTAAGACGACTGTTATGATGATTACCCACGATCCGTATGCAGCAAGTTACTCTCAACGAGTTATTTTTCTGCGTGATGGGAAAATTGTTAATGAAATGTTTAAAGGAGACCGAACAGAAAAGGAATTCTACGATCAAATTTTAACGATTCAAAGTGCATTAGGAAGTGAGCAGCGATGAACATCATTGATTTATCATGGAGAAACATGAAACGAAACTTCCGTTTGTATACGATTTATTTCATTTCCATGCTTGTTGGGGTTGTCATTTACTTTACATTCTCTGGATTAATGTTTAACGAAGATGTAGTTGCAGCCATTCAAAATAAAGAAAACTATAAATCGGTTATCTTTATTGCCTCGATTATTGTCTTTTTGTTTATAGTGTTCTTTATTTTATATGCTAATTCATTTTTTATGAAGCAACGAAAAAAAGAGTTCGGCATGTACTTGCTTTACGGAATGAAAGAAAGACAAGTTGCTTTAATGGTCTTTTTTGAAACATTATTTTTGAGCACTATTTCTGTATCCAGTGGTATTCTAATCGGCGGATTACTATCTAAATTCTTTGGTGCTGTATTAATGAACTTAATGCATTACAAGGAAGAAATTTCCTTTTCTTTTCCGATGGAAGCTATTGCTTCAACTATTTTGTTATTTGCCTTATTAATCGGTATTATAACGGTCCAAAGTTATGTAAATGTTCGTCGTGTGCAATTAGTTGAACTGTTTCATGCTAAAGAAAAAATGGACAAACCCTTTAAATTTTCCATGCCTTTGGCACTATTGTCCATTATCTTAATAGCTCTATCCTATTACACAATTACCTTATCAGGGGATACGGACATCTGGAAAGATTATTTTAAAGTAACATTAATTGCTACAACAGTGGCATTAATGTTAGGAACGTATTTATTTTTCCGCCAGTTTTCGGGTTGGGTTTTACAAAAAATGAGTCAAAGTAAAAACTATCTTATCGGAAACAAAATGTTATGGATTTCCTCCCTTCGTTTCTCTATTCGAGGAAATACCATAAACTTTACGTTTAATTCACTGATTAGTGCGATTGTCATTTTCACTGTTGGATTTATTGCTGTCGATTATGCCGTGAAAGCTGATGTCGTAAAAAAGGAATTTCCTAATCATCTTGCATTTTCGACACAAGATGCCGCAACGCAAAAACAAATTGAACAAATTATGAATGACTCCCATCCAATTATTGCACATGAAACCCTAACAGGAATTAAAACAGAAAAAGTACAAAATAGAAATACATTTTTTAGCCATCCCGAATATTATACAGAGGAATTTCACCTTTTCCCTGAGTCACAGTTAAATGCTATTATTGATTTACGTGAAGTCGGTGAAAAAGTGGATCTAGAAGATAAAGAGGCAATTCTTTTAACAAGAGGAATAGATGATCCGACACTCTATAAAGATTCTCAACCTGAAATAACAGTATTAGGAGATCATAAATTCCATATTATCGAAAAAATTCGATATCCATTGTTGAGCATCCCAACTAGTCCCAATGGAGATACTGCTCTTCAACCATCTGTACTCGTCATTGCTGATGAAGCTTTTGAGTCACTAAAAGAAAATAATTCTCTTTATTCCTATGAAATTTATCAAATCGAAGATCCAAAAACATCCAATGACGTATCACGTAAAATATACGATATTGTTATGAAAACAGAAGGAGCGTATTATTCAGCCTTTGTAGATATGTATTCTGTGGATACTGAGTCATCCTCTTTAATATTGTTTTCTGTGGCGTTTTTTGCCGTTATTGCATTGTTTGCTTTAGGGAGTGTTATTTACTTTAAACAGCTTCGCGAAGCTACAGAAGAGCGTGAACACTATGAAGTATTACGAAAAATGGGTGTTGAAGATAAAGAAATAAAAAAGATTATTAGGAAACAATTATTGTTCGTATTCTTGCCTCCATTGATACTTGGATTGATACACAGTTGGTTTCTTTTATATTACTCAGTCATTCTAGTTATAAAAGATTTACCTTCTTTAACGACTATTATTTTCTCTGTCATGGGATTATACGTACTCACGTATCTGATCTTTTATATCTCATCCACATCTATTTACTACAAAATCATCAATGAAAAAAACACACGTTAAATGTGTGTTTTTTTCATTGATACATACGGGTCGTAATTATTTGGAAAATGAATAATAAATTGTGTAAAAGAGCCATCCTCAGAGGTACAAGTGATATAATGCCCAAGCTTATTCGATAAGGCTTGAGCTAAGTATAAGCCCATCCCAGTTGACTTTGCGTAAGTACGTCCCGTTTCCCCAGTAAAACCGCGATTAAAAATTCGCGGAAGGTCTTTCTGGCTAATTCCAATTCCATTGTCTTGAATCAGCAGTTGTTTTTCTTTGGAAGTACTATGTGTTGAAATCGTAATCTCTCCACCATTTCCGGTATACTTTAAACTATTGGTTAACAGTTGATTGATAATAAATTGTAGCCATTTGGGGTCGCTTTGAACGTTCAATGAATTAGACTGCAAATTAATGCGGATTTTTTTAGAAAAAAAGGTTTTTGAGTGGGACTTAATGATCTCTTTTGAAATCTGCATAATATCACAGCTTTGAATGTCATAATCCTGACTAAAGCTATCGAGCTTTGCATAATAAAGAGCTTGATCGACATAGTTTTCAATTTTCCCTATTTCTTCTCTTAAACTGTTGGCATCCATTTCTGTTTGCTGAAGTAAGCCAATAACTGCAATAGGGGTCTTTATTTCATGGAACCAGGATACAATAAAGTCATAATGTTCCTTTTGCTTATTTTGAATCGTATTCATTTCTCTTATATGTTCTCTTTTTAATTTTTCTATATAATCCTTCGCATATTCTCCTTCTAACGACAAGCCATCATAGTCCTCCCTTTGCATTTGTCGTATAACACGTATATTCTGTTGGTAACGTAATAATAAAAATCCAAATAACACTATGCAAGCGATGGTAAAAGCATATAAAAACGTTCCCCATCTCCACTCCTCATTACTGATAGTACTAAATATTACGGATGGAATTAAGGTACCTGTTAGATACAGGAATATATAAGGCTTTTCATAAGAAAGATAATGAAGGAATTTCATTCAATCAAATACCCCATTCCTTTTCGAGTATGAATGAATTCCTCAAGTCCTAAAATTGCTATCTTTCTTCGCAAGCGATTCACATTTACAGTTAAAGTGTTATCATCAACGAATTGCTCTTCGTTCCACAGTGCTTGCATCATATCTTCTCGCGAGACTATTTTACCTATATTCCTCATCAGCAATTGTAGAAGGATAAATTCGTTACGACTTAATTCTGCACCATCTCCTTCATATTCAATGGTTGAATTAGTGACATTTAATTTCAGCCCGCGATGGTTAAAACTAGGAATTTCAATCTCTTGATAAGTATACTTTCGGCGAATGAGTGCACTTATTTTCGTGACGAGAATATCCAGATCAAACGGCTTTTGAATAAAATCATCTCCACCCATATTGATGGCCATAATAATATCCATATTCTGATTCCTAGAAGAAAGGAAAATAATCGGCACTTTAGATATGGAGCGTATTTGCTGACACCAATAGTAACCATCATAAATTGGAAGATTTATATCTAAGAGAACGAGGTGAGGTTCCGTATTCTCAAATTCTTTTAAAATTTGGTTAAATTGTGTCACTTCCACCACATCATATTGCCATTTTTTTAATGTATCAGCGACAATTCGCCTAATTTTTTCATCGTCTTCTATCATCATGATTTTATACATTTCCTACCTCCGCCTTAAACCTTGTCCCTTTTATTATTTTAACCTAAACTTTAAGGATTAATTTGATAGGACATTGGGATTAATGAATAGCCAATGAAACAATTACCTATTCATATTTACTAATTATATAATAAATCCCAAAATTAGCATCTTTGTATTATGTTAAGATTTACCTGCAGAAACAAGAGGCTGGAGAAAAACCTCCTCTAAACACTGACAACTAGTGAACAATATAGAACAATGTTTTATCACTATAATTTTAAAAAGGGAATTTTACGGTTAATCTTTCAATGAGGGATTCTGGGGAACATTTTTGTAATATAGAGTAGAGTTCATTTACTTACAAAACAATAGCCTACTTGTCGTAGAGTTTAGATGAAACGTTTCAGATAAGGTATAATATAAGAAATGGAGAATTTGCCTAGGGAGGGTTTATCATGAAAACCTTTAAGTTGATTTCTTTACAGATTCTAACGAAAGAAAAGCTGATACCAATTAAATTAATTGATGGTTTAATTATCAATAAAGAAGATGATTATAATCATTGGCTCATAGAAGTTTATACGGACTTGTCCTCTATCGACTTTCTCGATGAAGCCTTTCAAAAGAAGGAAGAATTACTTGTGCAAGCTATTATTACCAAAAAAGAAAATGATCCCGCTCCTTTTGAAGTCACCATTCTGTCTATTCAAAAATTCGGCGACAAAGCAAGTATTCTTTTAGAGGGAACATTAAAAAGAGATAGAAAAGACTATGCTGAGCTGCTCCTCCAATATTTAATTGAAGAAGGATATGAAGGGAATAATTTATCCGATAAATTTACTGAGCTAATGCAAAGCAAACCACAGACGTTTTTGGAAAAGAAGCTCTAATCGGGAAAGAGGTTAGGAACAAGCAGGGCAATTGTCAATTAAGGCTTCTTAATTAGTTGGGGATAGATCAAAAATAATAATTTCAAGCCCGTTCTTACCATAAGCCAGCATTCTAAAATGCAGCTTAATTGGTAAGAACGAACCTTGAAATCATAAGGTTTAGTAGACCAATTATTCGTCTACGTCGTCTTTGTCATTAGCGTCATTTTTATCTTCGATCATGTCTTCTCCAGGATCATTATCATCCGTAGTCGGATCTAGATCTTCATCCGTATTCTCATCTGGTACATCTGTTTCATTGTCATTATCCAAATCAGTATCTGGTACAACATCATCCGTGTCTAGATCTGTATCTTCAACTGTTGTATCGTCATCTGGCGCTGGACTTTGATTATCATCGTCACCACAAGCAGTTAAAAGCATAGCAGATAACGCTGAAATACCTAATAACTTAATCCATTTATTCATTCGTTATACCCCTTTTCTTGAAATAAGTATCGTCATAATGACCTTTTAATTGGTCAATAATTAGGTTATCCAAGAATAGAAAATTATTACGCCTTATTCCTTAATTCCAATAATAAACAATGTTGTAAAGCATCTTTAGCAAAAAGAGAAGAAACTTCGTATGTTTCATACAGAGTCTCTTCCCTCTTTTTAAACCTTTTAAGCTTCTTTTTTGTCCCCTAGGGCAAACATGATTTCTGCTTCACATGCAATTTCGCCATCCACAGTTGCTACACATTTTCCCTTTCCAAAGTTTCCGCGTACTCTCGTCATTTCTACTTCTAGACGTAGTTGATCTCCTGGATATACTTGCTTTTTAAAGCGGCAGCTATCCACTCCAGCGAAGAATGCAAGTCTGCCTTTATTTTCTTCTTTAATCAACATAGCAACCGCACCAACCTGAGCCAAAGCTTCTACAATCAGTACACCTGGCATAACAGGATACTCTGGGAAATGTCCGTTAAAATACTCTTCATTGGCTGAAACATTTTTAATACCGACTGCTTTTTTTCCTTCTTCCACTTCTAAAATTCTATCTACTAATAAAAATGGGTATCGGTGAGGAATAATTTCTTTAATTTGATTTATATCTAACATTTTGTGACCTCCTACTAATATGTGGTTATATATTATTGTACTAAAAAATGCTATAAAAAAGGAAGGGATATCCCTTCCTTTTTTTAGATGTTTTTTCCTATGAATCATTATGTCAACACCCCACGACTGAAGTCACGAGGGTTCTCGACTAAAGCCTAAAAAAGGGAATATGTATGTTATTTTTACAAATTCCCCTCTTGTTTACTCTTCATTTATTAAATTGACAATATGCGTCCATGTTTCTTTTTTAAAGGTATCGCTTGCTTTTCCGTCTCCCATTACACTATATCCGACAACTGCTCCAGCTAGAACACTGACAGCCATTATGAAAAGGATGACAATGATACGTAGCCAAATAGGAAACAGACGAACTCTAACCTTTCGCTTAGGAGAAGCATTCTCTTCTGTATTGTTCTTATCTTTCCGTTCTTCTTTGAACTCTTCTCTTGTCTTTACCATTTCCTGACTACTGCTATTTAATGCCATCATTTCTCTCCTTTTTAACGTATTCCATTCACTAATCCCATCATCTGATCTGCTAAAGAGATGGATCTGGACTGAAATTGATAGGAGCGCTGTGTAGCAATCAGATTAACCATTTCTTTGCTTATATCCACATTGGATTGCTCCAATGCATTCTGTTTCATAGCAATTTCATTTCTTCTAGTACCGTCTAAATTCAAAATTGCTTGATTTTCATCTGCCGCGTCAGAAAGTCGGTATAAATTATCACCGGTTTTTTCAAGACTTTGTGGGTTATTGGCATAAGAGATACCAAGGTTCACTGTTTCCTGCCCACCATTATTTAACTGAACTGTTAGAGTCCCAGTGGAAGAAAAAGAATAATCTTTACCATTATTATTTAATAAAATTGGGTTATTATTCTCATCAAGGATAGCATGGCCTTCTTTTGTAACCAGCATATTCTCCGTATCAGAAACAGGAGATAAGTACATCGCTCCATCTCTTGTATAGCGAACTTCATTGGCTCCGCCATCCTGTACTAGCACTCTGTATAATTGCCCTTCTTTTGTTAGCGCCGTATCCAAAACACGATCAGAGGCTTTAATGGTTCCCTGTGTCATCACTAATTGTGTTTGCGCAATTTTTGCGCCTACTCCTTGTCTGATTCCATTTGGAGTCTGTCGATTGACTTCTTGGGTCTCATCCTTTTGATTGTTAAATTGCTGATAAAGCATATCTGTAAATGTGCCATTTTGCTTTTTATACCCAGTTGTATCGACATTGGCCATATTATTACTGATGAGGTCCATTTGCTTTTGCAGCTGTGTTAATGTATTCGTAGCCGTTATCATCGTTCTATTCATAGCGTCCCCCTTTACTAGCCCTGTCTATCGAAAAGCTGCGTTCAGAAAGGTTTTGCTTTTAACCCGCAGCCTAATTAACTTTATTATGGATTAATAATATTTTTTAGAAAATAGTTCTCTAAAAGAGATTATATTTTACCAATTTCATTTGCTGCCTGATCCATACTCTTATCATATGCCTGCAGCATTTTCTGATTTGCCTCAAATGCTCGATACGCCGTCATCATATCCGTCATTGTTTGGGCTGTATCCACATTGGAATTCTCTAAAAATCCTTGTTTTATCTGAAAATTAACGTCATCATTAGCGTAAGCACTTGGAAGATCTGCCCCATCCTGCGCTAGATACAAACCATCGCCCTGTTTCACAAGCTGTTCTGGTGAATCTGTATAGCTTATTCCAAGACGATATGCTTCTCCATTACTGCCTGTGATTACACCATCAGACGTAACCGAAAAATCAGTGCTTGTTAGTTGAATGGGCTCATTATTTTCATCTAAAACGCGTAATCCGCTAGCAGTAGTTAAATAGCCTTCCCCATCTAAAGTGAAATTTCCATTTCGTGAGTAAGCTACTTCTCCATTTGCATTTTGGATGGTAAAAAATAATCCGCCATTTTGGTTTGTACCATTCCCAGGAACGTTTACATTTAATAGTGCTAAATCAGTGTTTAGTTCCGTTTGGTTAAGGTCTCCCTGTGTAAACTTTGGTATAGCTTCCTGCATATAGACTCCTGTTGCTAAATAGCCTACTTGTTCTTTTTCGACAGCTCCTACCGCATTTTTCTTAACGCTTTGCTGTAATAATTCAGGGAAAGCTCTCATCGATGATTGATCTGCTTTAAAACCTGGTGTTGTACTATTGGCCATATTATTAGAAAGCATTTCGGTTTTGCGTTGCTGTGCAAGCATACCAGAAGCTGCTGTATAGAATCCCTTAAACATAACAGTCTCCAATCTATACAAATTTTCGATTCTCACATATATACTCTATTATAAAAAAAATATTAAAATATTACATTAAATTTTGTTGAAAAAAGTCTAAAAATGTTTGTATTCATCCTTTATTATATCGGGTTATCTTTAAAACAATCTACTGGTAGATATAGGAGGATATATTTTGAGTGGTTCTTTTTTTAAAATGAGGAGTTCTATTAACATCCTTTTGGTTTCCGCTGGGAGTGATGAAAGTCTCCTTGACTTCGCCTATAAAAAACAACTGAAATCAAATAAAAAATCGGAACAAGAAATTTTTTTCATGTTCCGATTTTTTTAGGTTTATCCTTTGTCGTAACGGGTATGGAATAATTAGATTTCATTTTCCTATGCATAAACAAGAACATTTCGCTCTTGTTTATGCTCCCCCCAAATTTATTAGCTGAATTTTCTTTTTGGGAGACGATCAATGTTATCTAGCATAATCCCCGTACCAATTGCTACGCAATCCATTGGATTTTCCGCTACTAACACTGGAACTTTAAGCTCATCCGCTAATAGTAAATCAATTCCGTGAAGCAATGCTCCACCACCTGTTAAGATTACTCCACGATCAATGATATCCGCTGAAAGCTCAGGAGGCGTTCTTTCTAAGACACTTTTTGCAGCTTGTACAATGACTGTCACTGACTCTCTCAATGCTTGTTCAATTTCATCTGAATAAACGGTAATGGTTCTAGGAAGACCTGAAACCATATCGCGTCCACGGATGTCCATTTCTTCTTTTCTGGATCCAGGGAAAACAGTTCCGATGTTAATTTTTATATTCTCTGCAGTACGTTCTCCAATTAACAGCTTATATCTGCGTTTAATATATTGAAGAATTTCATTATCAAATTTATCTCCAGCCATTTTGATACTGGAAGAAGTAACGATGTCGCCCATTGATAGCACTGCAACATCTGTTGTACCACCACCAATATCAACTACCATATTGCCACTTGGTTGGAAAATATCCATTCCTGCACCAATTGCTGCAACCTTTGGTTCTTCTTCTAAATAGATTTTCTTTCCTCCGCTTTTTTCCGCTGCTTCTTTAATTGCTTTTTGTTCCACACTTGTAATATTTGTTGGACAGCAAATAAGAATTCTTGGCTTGGAAAGAAATCCCTTTACATTTAATTTATTGATAAAATGCTTTAACATCGCTTCCGTTACGTCAAAATCAGCGATAACGCCATCTTTTAATGGTCGAATAGCCACAATATTTCCAGGTGTACGACCAACCATGCGACGAGCTTCTTCTCCAACTGCCAATACTCTACCTGTATTGCGATCTAACGCCACAACAGAAGGCTCATTTAAAACAATCCCTTTTCCTTTTACATGAATTAGAACATTCGCTGTTCCTAAGTCAATACCAATATCTCTAGCAAACATTAAATACGTTCCTCCTTCGTTTAGCTTGTCATTTTTTCGATTTCATCATTTCATTTTCCTTATAGAGTTAAAGAGCTGGCTTTCACACTATATGTAACGATATCCTCATACTTAAGTTTCATTAAATGATGCTGACAATAAACATTCATTAGTCTTGTCTAGAATGTCATGTATTCGCACAGCTAGCACTTCTCCCCTAAAAAATGCCACTAACGCTTAAATATGCCTTACTATCGCTCTATATTAAATCAACCATTTTTTCTTTATCAAAAGATGAATTATGTATGTTTTAGGTTAAAATTTTGTATGTTTTTCTCTATCTACTTATACCACTCTAATTTTTTATTTTATCACATGGATGCAGAAATAAGTAACCTTTTGTCAAAAAAATGAATTATTTTCACAAAAAAAAGCAGCTATATACCTTACATGCATCGAAGAATTACTCAACTATTTTTTTAAGCTGTTATGTTTTTTCTCTACAAAAGAAAAAGGACATTGATTTCAAAGTCCTTTAACACTATTATGTACCCTTTATTAGCATTCTAATCGAATCCTTTTTTTATACAAATCTTTTTTTCTCTACCGATGGAGTCACCTCCATCGATAGACTGTTGTAACTGCATTTCTCAAACTTTCCTTTCTTTTTAAAAATCTCCCGGGCATTTTTGTATAATCTCTACTTCACCCTGTTTTTTTCTATTTCAATGGATGAAAAAGCTGCCCATATTTTTCTTACTGTACAGTTTCCCCTTCTAGCTCTTCCTTCTTATACTTCATTTTAGTTGCTTCCCCACCGCGTAGATGTCGAATTGATTTATGATAATCAAGGATCTCTTTCACTTCATTTGCTAAATCTGGGTTAATTTCAGGAAGTCTTTCTGTTAAATCTTTATGGACTGTACTTTTGGATACGCCAAACTCTTTCGCTATTACGCGAACCGTTTTCCTCGTCTCCACGATATACTTTCCAATCTTGATAGTTCTCTCTTTGATGTAATCGTGCACACCACTCGCCCTCCCTAAATTGGATGTGAGAAGTGTGAAATGAGACTCGCTTTTCGCTTCATCGAAATTCTTCATCCCGCACGTTTCCTTTCCTGCAAAATACTTTTCTTCATGCGGCAGAAAGTCAAAGGCTTTCTGTACTTATTATGATTAAACATGTCCTCGACTACATATCCATTGTCTGCTAACGACCCCTCACTCCAAACTTCCTCTTTGTAAGGTTTGTAACATTTTATTAGCTTGGGTAAGACTTTATGCAGAAAAATATGAATAGGGACAAGGTTTGTCTAATTTTTTTCTTATTTTCTTTAATTTCCACCTGTTTCTTCCTAATTTTCTTTGTAATGCCAGATTAGAAAAAAGGATTTCTAATTAAAGTTGCTGGAAAGGAATCAAATGAAGAACGAAAATACAATGAGTATTTTTTATTTATGTTGATTCTTTGATGAAGCATTCGAGATAAAACTGTTAATGCAGGAAAAATATTTCCCGAGAAATTTGTCATTTTACGCTATATTACTTTTATAATTTTTATAAATAGCAAAATAATACCATTACTTATTACCTAGTTGCGATTTAATTGGATGCTAAAAAGCATAACCAGTGGTGAAATTTTATTTAGAAAGCTTAATTTGTCTAATTTTGTTGCGCTTCTCCCTTCGACATTTCCCATGCTAAATCTTCTTCCTTCGAGTAGAACTCCTTTACTTCAAATTCAAAGTTTTCTTTAAAAAGAAGAAATTGCTTCGTCAAAACAAATAAAAAGAGGTTGCTATACAGCCATTACTTTGCATCAGATTTATTTTACCTAATGCTTGTAAGACCTTTTATAGCAACCGCTTCTTATTTTTAGCTGTTATTATTATGCGTTCGGATCTGTAGATGTAGTTCCTTCTGAATCTTCATCTTGATTAGAATTTACCCCATTTTCAAATGAGTTGTCCGTTGGCATTTCTTCATCAGTGGAGCTTGAGTTTTCTACCTCTGAACCAGCTTCTGATGTAGCACCAGAAGTATCGTCACTTTGCAAGGCACTTAATGGCTTACCAAAATAATCAATTGGATTTACAGCAACATTATCTTTCCTTACTTCAAAGTGTACATGGACACTTGCTTCTTGATTCAATTTACTTTTTCCAGCAGTAGCTAATGGTTGGCCTTTCGTTACTTCATCGCCTACTTCTACTTGGAAATCTTTCACTGATTGATAATAGGTTTTAATCCCATCTTCATGATCAATTTCAATTGTGTTTCCTAACAGAGAATCTTCTGCCACTTTAGTAACAGTTCCGCTTAAAGCAGCTACTACTTCAAATTCACTATCATCTTCCATCTTTAAATCAATACCTGTATTTGGCTGATATTGATTATTGTAGAACACTAATGATTCAGCTTGTTTTTCTTTACTTGCAGTATTGTCATAGAATTCCTTTTGCGTAATAAACGACTCTGAATCTACTACCGGCCATGCAAAGTTTTCAAATTCCTTTGCTACTGGTTCTGCAGGCTCATCAATTGGCTTTGTTGGCATATCTGCATCATATTTATACTTATCTGTTTCTGATGCGCTATTTTGATACCAAAGGACACCTGTTAGAATAATAGCTGCACTTGCGATATAAATGGCTGGAAATGCCCAACGCTTTTTAAAAAAGCTTTTTACTTTTGACTTTTTTGGAGAAGTACGTTTGTTTTCTTCCTCTCTCATTTTATCATCACCTCAGCAATCATTCTGAACAGATAATGACAAATATATACCTAGTAGCATAAAAAATTTTTTAGACTTATTTTTCGACAAAGTTCTTTTTTCTATACATAGAAAAGGAAATTTTTATTGTTAGCTAAAAAAGCAAGTCTCGGGATAGAGACTTGCTGGGTTTGGCTGATATATTTTTGGTTTGGCTGATTTCCTTGCTGCTTTGGCTGATATATTCTTTTTTGGGCTGATTTCCACCCTACATTGAATCATATCCTTATTTCTGAGCTGTATATTTCGTCAGCATATCATCTGATGCTGTTACTTCTACACCTTTATAATAATATTTAACGATTTCTTCATAGTTTTTTCCGTTGGCTGCCATTCCGTTTGCTCCATATTGGCTCATTCCGACACCATGACCATATCCTTTTGTGGCAATATAAACGGTATCTCCCTTTCGTTCCATTGTAAAGTCAGTTGATTTTAAATTTAGCTTTTCCCTAATGTCTGTTCCTGATATTTCTTTTCCATTAATTTTCGCGCTTGCAATTCTTTTTCCTTTTGTATATTTAACATTTTCTAATACTTCACTGCTTGCTGTCAGAGATACTCCAAGTGTGTTTTCGATCTCTTTGACAGTCATTGTAACTTCCCCTTTAAACTTTGGAGAATTTACATCCCAGGGGCTTTCTACGCTTTGTAAATAGGAGATAGAATTGGCCCATACATCATCTGAGTTTTCGGTGTAGCCATTGCTTGTGGAGAAAAATGTAGCATCAATCGGATCTCCTTCATACGTTAAAATTTGGCCCTTTGTAGCCGCTACAGCCTCTTCAATCTTTTCCATATTCTTTTGCCAATCATAGCCGGCATTTTCCCAAGTTTTCTTTAATTCGTCTCGATTGTTGTATACTTGATAATCAATTGTGTCACCAACTAATGCTCCATCTGGTAAATCTGATTTTTCTTGATTGACCATTCTTTTTACAATATATGTTCTTGCTGTTAAGGCTTGTGCTTTCAATGCTTCCATTTCAAACTTCGCTGGCATTTCGGATGCAACAACCCCAACTACATATTCTTCTAGGTCCAATTTTTCTATTTCTTGCTTATTTTCCCGGTATACGGCTACTTCAATTGCAGGCTCTGCGACTTCAAGCGATTCCGTATTACTCTTTGCCTCTTCTTTTTTATCCTGAACAGAGGGGAGAACAAGGATGGTAGGAACAAGTAAAGTGATGACAAACAGAATAACTCCTAGTACGATGAAAGGTTTGATTTTAATCATGAATTAAAAGCCTCCATAAGATAGAAATAAGACCTTCTAACTGTCTCTAAAACATTCTTATGGAGATGGACAAGCTTTTATTCCTTCTTTTTTCTGTTTAAATAGATAGCTTTCACTAAAAAAACAGTTCTAAATATTTCGGTTATGCATACTATTTTAGCAATCCTGTTATTTAAACACCTCTTGCTATTTCCTCTATTATATAACAACTTTTCGTATACATATTTCACTTTGGTTATTTTTGTCATTCTAAAATATTTTTTCATAGTATGTATAATTTTGCCCATAAAAAAACAAACTTTATTTATCTGAACGTAATGATAAATAAAGTTTGCCCTATATATTATGCGTTTAAATCTGCAACATAGCTTGCAGTTAATGTTAATTCACTTTCTTCTGTAATTCTTTCGATATCAGCACCTAAAGCAGCTAACTTTTGGTGGAAATTTACATAGCCACGATCTAAATGCTTAAGCTCTGTAACACGTGTGATACCATCAGCTACAAGTCCAGATAAAATCAAAGCAGCAGCAGCACGAAGATCCGTAGCAGCCACTTCTGCACCTTGCAGATTAGTTGGTCCGTTCATTACAACAGAGCGACCTTCAATTTTCACATCGCCATTCATGCGTCTAAATTCTTCAACATGCATAAAGCGATTTTCGAAAACTGTTTCTGTAATCATACTTGTTCCTTTTGCACGAAGAAGTAATGCCATCATTTGAGACTGCATATCTGTTGGGAATCCTGGATGAGGCATTGTTTTGATATCTACAGCTTTTAAATTTTCAGCACTAACTACACGGATACCATCCTCTTCTTCTTTGAAGACAACACCCATTTCTTCCATTTTTGCAATTAAAGAAGATAAATGCTCTGGAACAGCACCCTGTACCAATACATTTCCACCAGTAATAGCAGCAGCAATTAAGAATGTTCCTGCTTCAATTCTGTCAGGAATAATAGTATGTTCTGTACCATGTAGTACATCTACACCTTCGATACGAATCGTTCCCGTACCAGCACCTCTTACTTTTCCTCCCATTTTATTTAGGAAGTTTGCTAAGTCTACAATTTCCGGTTCTTTTGCTACGTTTTCAATAATAGTCGTACCTTTTGCTAAAGATGCAGCCATCATAATATTTTCAGTAGCACCTACACTTGGAAAATCAAGATAGATCTTTGCTCCTTGTAAGCGACCTTCTACTGAAGCTTCGATAAATCCATTACCAACCTGAACCTTTGCTCCCATTGCTTCAAAGCCTTTTAGATGTTGATCAATTGGTCTAGAGCCAATTGCACAACCCCCAGGTAATGCTACTCTTGCATGGCCATTTCTTGCTAACAATGAACCCATAACTAAAACAGATGCACGCATTTTTCGTACATATTCAAACGGTGCTTCCACACTTAAGTCGTTTGATGCATCAACGATTACTTCTCCATTTTCAAAATGTACGTCTGCATTCAAATATCGTAATACTTCATTAATCGTATATACATCTGAAAGAGTCGGAACTGATTTAATTATACTTTTTCCATCACTTGCTAATAATGTAGCGGCGATCACAGGCAAAACGGCATTTTTTGCGCCTTCTACTTTAACCGTTCCATTTAACCTTTTTCCGCCGCGGACGATGATTTTATCCAAAGTCTATTCCCCTCCGCGTCCAATATCTCTATATTAATATTCAATCGTTATGATGGGTGTGCCAACTACGAACGTAGTTTTTCCTCCCATATCTTGTGTTCTCAATCCTATTTGTACGTTCATTTCCTTTTCGCTATTATCAATTCGTTCTTCAAATAAGGGCGAATATGCGGATGTGGATATAAAATCATCCTCTTCCAACGCCTCTACTTCTTTTGCCTGAAATGCATCTAGCAAATGGTTAACTTTATAAGGCAAAGTCTCATTCATCTTATCACTGAATTCGCCTTTAATACAAGAGAAAATTGTCGGTTTCCCGCGAAATATGTCAGAAATTTTTTCATTAATTTCCATATCTAACCTTTTCATTTCTTTATCCTCTAACTTCTTCCCTCTCACCTCATAGATAATATATGATTGAACGGCATTAGTTGTTAAAGAAGTGGTTATGATAATACTCTCTTCCGTTTGATTACTGGATGGAACAACCATCTTTGCTTGCCAGCTTTGATGTGTTTTTGTCTCTACCCAGTCGCCATTTGGGAAAACTTTCTTCAATTTCGACTGATATGCTTTGGCATCTTCTATGCTTGTAACATTTTCCAGTCTTTCTCTTGCATGCAGAGACCATTCATTAATCGTTACGTTTTCTTGTTTTTGTAAAATTTCATTTATTGTTATTAAATCAGACTTCGTTTTCGCGATAGTGATGTTATTCCCAAATGTAAGACCAGCCAAACCAATTATAATTATTATAATAATTAACGTTTTATATATCTTCATTGTTATTCCTCCCCCATACTATCATTGTTACCATGGAGAAGAATTGCATACTAATGATTAATCGTCACTTTTTGACATGAATAAAACGTTAATCAAGGAACAAACTATTTAAGCGCACAAAATGAATTTTACTGAAAAAACGCAGCAATGAAAACATGTATGAAGACCTATCTTTCTTATTAATTATTTCTTATTCTGGTAATTACTTCAATATTAATGGTAATTGCTGTGACCAACTTAAGTAGTCTAGTAAAAAATTACTGACAATTGATCCCATTATAACAGCTAATAATACATACAATACTCTTGCTTGAAAAACTCGGTTCTTGCGTAGGAATTTTTCAAAATTTAGTGACTGTAAAGCCCACCACGAAAGAGCGATAAAAATGATATGTACTAAAATACTCAGCATTGCTTGTTGTCCAAAAGCTTCTACCATTTCTTCCTCCAATCTATCCCTTCGGATTCAACTCTTATTTGACGTATTGACCTATAAAAAGGTTTCACTTTAATTTTATTATTTTTTTGTTTTTTTCATCCTATATAAATGGGTGGCAATACCCCACCTAAGTAGCTGTAAAGAATTTAAAATTAAGGCACTTTTCATTATAATATCTGCAGACTGAAATCCATTTCGCTTTCCAAAGGACTAAGCTTACTCCTGCTCAGTATTTCTAATTATATTTAAAAACTTAAGTCAAAGTAATTACGATATAATGCTTCTCGAAGCGTATGGAAAAACACGGAATGAAAGTCTACTTCATACTTCTGTTGAATATCTTATCATACTAAAAAAAGCCCCCTTAGGGACTTTTTTAGTATTTTTTCTCAACAATGGATATACGATTCATTGCACGTTGAAGAGCAAGTTCTGCACGTCTAAAGTCTACATGCTCTGACTTTTGGGCATGTAACCTTTGTTCAGCACGCTCCTTAGCACGTAAGGCACGATCATAATCAATTTCTTCCGCTAATTCAGCAGATTGAGCAAGTACTGTCACCTGATCTGGGCGAACTTCCAAAATCCCACCATTCACCGCTAGATATTCAGAATCTGAACCGTTTTTCAAATGAACAGCTCCTATTTTAAGTGGAGCAACCATTGGAATATGTCCTGCTAAAATCCCAAGCTCTCCACTTTCTGCTTTTGCGATCACCATTTCTACATCTGATTCATGCACCGGGCCATCAGGAGTTACTACATTGACTTTAATCGTCTTCATTACTACCCCTCCTGATTAGTTTATACTTCTACACCCATAGATTTCGCTTTTTCTATCGCTTCCTCGATACGTCCTACTAAGCGGAATGCATCTTCAGGAAGATGATCATATTTACCATCAAGAATATCTTTAAATCCTTTTACAGTTTCTTTTACAGGTACATAAGATCCTTTTTGACCTGTAAATTGCTCTGCTACGTGGAAGTTTTGAGATAGGAAGAATTGGATTCTTCTTGCACGGTGAACGATTAATTTATCGTCATCACTTAGCTCGTCCATACCTAGGATACTAATGATATCCTGTAGCTCTCTATATCGTTGCAGTGTAGATTGTACACTTCTTGCTACATTATAATGCTCTTCGCCAACAATTTCAGGGGAAAGAGCACGTGACGTAGAAGCAAGTGGATCTACCGCTGGATAAATACCCATCTCTGTTAATTTACGCTCTAAGTTTGTTGTTGCATCTAAGTGAGCAAATGTTGTAGCTGGTGCTGGATCTGTATAATCATCCGCTGGTACATAGATAGCTTGGATAGATGTTACAGAACCCACGTTTGTTGATGTGATACGTTCTTGTAATTTACCCATTTCTGTTGCTAATGTTGGCTGGTAACCAACCGCTGATGGCATACGGCCAAGTAATGCCGAAACCTCAGAACCAGCTTGAGTAAAGCGGAAAATGTTATCAATGAAGAATAGAACGTCCTGTCCTTGTTCATCACGGAAATATTCAGCCATTGTTAATCCTGTTAAGGCAACACGCATACGAGCACCTGGTGGCTCGTTCATTTGTCCGAATACCATCGCTGTTTTCTTAATAACGCCTGAATCAGTCATTTCATGGTAAAGGTCATTTCCTTCACGAGTACGTTCCCCAACACCTGCGAATACGGAAATACCACCATGCTCTTGAGCGATGTTATTAATTAATTCCTGAATTAAAACGGTTTTACCTACACCGGCTCCACCAAATAGTCCAATTTTACCACCTTTAATATAAGGCGCTAATAAGTCTACTACTTTAATACCAGTTTCTAAAATTTCTACTTGTGTTGATAATTGTTCAAACTTAGGAGCTTCTCTGTGAATAGAATCGCGTCTAGCACTTGCTGGAATTTCTGAATCTAAATCGATTGTTTCTCCTAATACATTAAATACACGACCTAAAGTAACATCACCTACAGGAACAGAAATAGATTTTCCAGTATCTATTACCTCTGAGCCTCTTGTAACGCCATCAGTAGAAGACATCGCAATAGCTCGAACTGTGTTATCACCTAAATGAAGGGCCACTTCAAGTGTTAATTCTACTTTAGAAGTACTATTTGGACCTGGAACAACTCTTAATGCGTTGTTAATGTCAGGCAGACTTCCTCCATCGAACTTCACGTCTACAACTGGTCCCATAACTTGAAGAATTCGTCCTGTGCTCATTATTTTCCCTCCTAAACTTTCTTAAAAGCAGTTCTGCTAAACCAGAAGTCAAGCAGAACTTATTTATCATCGTTATTCTAACGCTGCAGCTCCACCAACGATTTCTGTTATCTCTTGTGTAATAGCTGCTTGTCTTGCACGGTTATACTGTAAACTTAAATCACCTATTAATTCTTTTGCATTATCAGTAGAATTCTTCATCGCTGTCATACGTGCAGAATGCTCACTCGCTTTACTGTCTAGTAAAGCGCCGTATAATAGACTCTCTGCATACTGCGGTAATAGAACATCGAGAATTTCTTCTGCTGATGGCTCGAATTCATAAGATGTTAATGTAGTATTCGTAGCATCCATATCCGTTAACGGAAGAACCTTCTTCTCTACTACATCCTGTTGGATTGCACTTACATAATGACTGTAATAAACATAGAGCTCATCAAAAGTACCATCATCAAACATGCCTACAGCTTTGCTTGTTACATCTTTAATATCTAAGAAATCTGGTAAATCTGGTATTCCAACTACGTCCAAGATAACATTATGTCCTTGTTTCAATAGGAAGTCTCTACCGATTCTTCCAACGACAATAATGGAATACTCATCTTTTGATTGATGACGCTCTTTAATTGTTTGATTCAATTTTCTAAGTACGTTACTGTTGTATGCCCCTGCCAGTCCACGTTCAGAAGTAATGACAAGATAGCAAGTTTTTTTAACAGGACGTGTTTGAAGCATTGGATGGCTAACGCCTGAGCTGCCGAGCGCTACTGAATGTGTCACTTCTTCCATTTTAGACATGTACGGAATAAATGCTTTTACATTAATAACTGCTCTATTCATTTTAGCCGAATAAACCATTTGCATGGCTTTCGTAATTTGGCTTGTCTTTTTTGTTGATTCAATACGAGCTTTTATATCACGTAAAGATGCCAAAGATTCTCACCACCAATCTTTAAGTTTGCCTTCTTATTCAGAAGCTACAAACGTTTTTTTGAAATCGTTAATCGCTGCTTTCATATCATCATCAGATGGAAGATCCTTTGTTGAAACAATATGTTCTACCACATTAGTATGATTGTGATCTAGCCAATTTAAGAATTCTTCTTCGAAACGTCTAATATCTGAAACAGGAATATCGTCTAAGTGTCCACGAGTTAGGGCATAAAGAATCGCAACCTGTTTTTCTACTTTTAATGGTCTATTAAGATCTTGTTTCAATACTTCTACTGTACGAGCACCACGATTTAACTTATCTTGTGTCGCTTTATCTAAATCAGATCCAAATTGAGCAAATGATTCTAGCTCACGGAATGATGCAAGGTCAAGACGCAATGTTCCAGCAACCTTTTTCATTGCCTTGATTTGCGCAGAACCACCAACACGAGAAACAGATAAACCTGCGTTTATCGCTGGGCGTACACCAGAGAAGAATAGATCAGATTGTAAGAAAATTTGTCCATCTGTAATCGAAATTACGTTTGTTGGAATATATGCAGAAACGTCTCCTGCTTGTGTTTCAATAAATGGAAGAGCAGTAATAGAACCTCCACCTTTTGCGTCACTTAATTTAGCTGCACGCTCAAGCAGACGTGAATGCAAGTAGAATACATCCCCTGGATATGCTTCACGACCTGGAGGACGACGAAGTAATAGGGACAATTCACGATAAGCGGATGCTTGTTTTGTTAAATCATCATACACGATTAAAACATGCTTACCGTTATACATAAACTCTTCACCCATCGCTACACCAGCATATGGAGCTAAGTATAGTAATGGCGCTGGTTGAGAAGCAGATGCTGTTACAACAATCGTGTAATCTAATGCACCATTTTTACGAAGCGTTTCAACCGCGTTACGTACTGTAGATTCTTTTTGTCCAATTGCTACATAGATACAAACCATGTCTTGATCCGCTTGGTTAAGAATTGTATCAATCGCAACAGATGTTTTCCCTGTTTGACGGTCACCGATAATTAATTCACGTTGTCCACGACCAATTGGCACTAATGCGTCAATCGCTTTAATACCTGTTTGAAGCGGCTCACTTACAGATTTACGATCCATAACCCCAGGTGCTAAAAATTCGATTGGACGTGTTTTTGTTGTATTAATCGCACCAAGTCCATCGACTGGTTGTCCTAGAGGGTTTACTACGCGTCCGATTAGCGCATCACCAACTGGAACCTCCATGATTCTTCCTGTACGACGAACTTCATCGCCTTCACGAATATCTGTGTAAGGACCAAGAATAATGATACCTACATTGCTTTCTTCTAAGTTTTGAGCTAAGCCCATTACTCCATTAGAAAATTCAACAAGTTCTCCAGCCATACAGTTATCTAGGCCATGTACACGAGCGATACCATCACCAATATTAATTACTGTACCAACTTCACTTACTTGAACTTCTGATTGGTAACTTTCAATTTGCTTTTTTATAAGAGCACTGATTTCTTCCGCTTTGATGCTCATGCGTTTCACCCCTATCTAAAGATTACTATCCTAATAATTGTCGTTGTAGACGGTCTAGCTTCCCTTGAAGACTACCATCATATATTTGATTACCGATTCTCACCTTAATTCCACCTAATAAGTTAGAATCAATGATATTTTCAATATTTAGCGATATTTTCCCAACTTTTGCAGCGAATGTAGCTGAAATAGCTCTTTTCTCATCGTCTGTTAACGGTTTGATTGAGTATACCTTTGCATCTGCAATCCCTTTTGCTTCATTTACAAAAGCAATAAATTGATCACAAATACTGGTAATCATCTCTTCCCGATGGCGATCAATCAGTAGCATCAAAAGGTTTTGTATATACTCACTTGCCGAAGCAAATGCTACTTTCACCATTTCTTTTTTCTTTTCTAATGAGATATTAGGAGATTGTAGAAATGTATGAATTTCTGGCGAAGAGGTTACGAGTGATTTCACCACACGCACTTCTTCATCCAATTGATCTATCTGTCCGTTTTCTTTGGCGATTTGGAAAAGGGCTAAAGCATAACGCTTTGCAACACCTGTATCCATCATCGTTTCTCGCCTACCTCTTGAATGTAATCATGAATTAACTTTTCTTGATCTTGCTCGTTTAATTCTTTTTCGATCACTTTAGAAGCGATTAAAACAGAAAGAGAAGTAACCTGATCGCGAATTGTGGCAACAGCCTTTTCTTTTTGTTGCTCAATTTCTACTAAAGCCGCATTTTTTAAACGTTCTGCATCTTTTCTAGCATCGTCAATGATTGTTTCTCTTTGAGCGTCTGCTTGTTGTTTTGCTTTTTCGATTAATTCTTGTGCGTCAGTACGCGCTTCTTTCAATAATGCTCTTTGTTCTTCTAATAGTTTGGCAGCTTCTAGTCTGCTTTTCTCAGCATTATCTATTTCACTTGCGACAAATTCCTCGCGATCCTTCATCATTTTCATTAAAGGACCCCAAGCAAACTTTTTAATTGCCCACAATAATAATAAGAAAGATACTAATTGAACGACTACGTCACCGCCCGCGAAATCCATTACGGCACCTAATACTAATCCATTTGTGAACACGCTTGATTCACTCCTTTCAGATAATGTGTTTTATCACATACAGGAAACCTTTATTCGCTTATGGAAAAAAGGTGAATATGCTTATTTATAAAATAATAGGAACAATTTTTGGCTATCAATATACTCATTTGAGCATTGTTTTTTTGTGAATTGTTGGTTTTAAATAAAGGAATGGCGAAGGTTCTTATCGAATGATCTTCGCCATAACTAAGGAATAAATATATTCTTATTCGATTAAAGAACCATAAATGCGATAACAACCGCCATGATAGGAATCGCCTCTACGAATGCAACCCCGATGAACATTGTTGATTGAAGCATACCTCTTGCTTCTGGTTGACGAGCAATCCCTTCTACTGTACGAGAAACGATTAATCCGTTACCTAAACCTGCACCTAGTGCTGCTAAACCAATTGCAATTGCTGCTGCTAATGAACCCATTATTAAAATCCTCCCTAAATTGTAATTATTATAAAGTTTGTCCATTTTCTGAACTGGGTATATATATTAATGGTCTTGACTTACTTTATGAGCCATATAAACCATTGTTAATAAAGTAAAAATAAACGCTTGGATACTTCCGATAAAAACAGAGAATCCTTGCCATACCATTGTTAATGGAAAGGCAGCTATTGTACCAATAAGATTTGTCTTTGCTAAGCCATTTACTAGTAAGTCTAGTAGAACCTCACCCGCAAAAATGTTTCCGTATAAACGGAGACCAAGCGTGAGCGTATTAGAAAATTCCTCGACTATTTTTAATGGTAATAAAAATCCTACCGGTTGAACATACTCCTTAAAGTATCCTTTTGTACCACGCATTTTGACACCGTAGTAATGAGTTAAACCTACTACCATAATCGCAAGCGTTAAGGTTACACCAGGATCGGCTGTTGGTGATTTCCACCAAACCTCATGATGCACTGAAATAGCAAAAGGTAGACCTAACATATTGGAAATAAAGATGTACATAAGAAGAGTGATCCCTAATACGTGAAATCTTCCACCGTCTTTCCAATCCATGTTGTTCTTAATAATATTTCGGACAAAGTCCATGATCCACTCCATCAAATTTTGTCTGCCGGTTGGCTTCATTTGAAGATTACGAGTGAGAAAAAACGCAATTAAAAATACAATTAAACTTGATACAACAATCATTAAAACATTAGATAGGTTAAAAGTTAATCCTAAAAACACTTTGGTAGGTGCTTCATGATGCAATATTACTCACCTCTTTTCTCACCATTCTTATGTAAAATAAAATAACGCACTAAATAATCTGCCATAATGACAATATAAGCTGTCATCAATCCAATTACAACACTTATTAAGTGAACTTTTTGTGGATATTCTACGGCAATTAAGCAAACAATTACTGCTGTCGCCATTCGAGACAAGGTTCCTAAACCATAAACCTTTCCTTCATCTTCAATGGCTTTATCAAATACCTTTGCTCTTCTAACCAGTAAGGTGAGATTGAATACACTGGCACTCGTTCCGACGAAGAGACCAAGAAAAACAGATTGATAGGGGGTGAGCGCCCAAGCAAATGCACAAAATGATAAAAAGAAATACAAATATTTCTTAACCCTTATGTATATCTCAAACAATTGTTCCAATTCTCTATCCTCCTTTATTTTCAGGGCATCACTCTAAACCCGCGAAAAATAAAGCGAAGCAGAGAAAAAGCACATTCCTTTTGTATCATTTCATGGGCATTAAGCAATAAGTTTATCCTTCATTTTCTATAGATAAACTAAGCAAATTCATCGTTTGCCCCTTAACTCTATTAACACTATCTCTGTGTTAAAATCTTGATACTCCGCGGGTGAAAACCTATTCATACCCCTTGTAAGCATACAATAGGGCATTGTCAATGTCAATGCATTTAAATACAAAAAAAAAATTCATTGCTCACCATTTAACAATCTCTTTCTTATAGCTTATTTTATTTTTAATATTTTTTCAAGCATGTCCTCTTTCCCGGCTTTTTTCGCAAAAACTTTTAATCGATAGGTTCCCGCTTCCTCTATTTTCGCAATGCTAAATTTACCTTTCAGTTGGCCTCTTTTCACTTCTTTTTTCCAATCTAAAAACTGTACAAATTGTAATGTATCTTCTCGAAAGAGGGCAATTCCAAATTCTTCTGCACCGGTCGGTAAATACGTCTCATATTCATAGCTATTTTCACCAGTATTTTTGAGAAGATCGAATCCCATAATCCTTGGATAATCCGGCTCTTCTAACACATATAAATACGGCAACTCTATCAACTGTCCCCCGGCTCTTACCTTAATTATACCATCTTGAAGTTTGTCATTAAAAAGATTATTGTCAATATTCATGATGATTGGGACGTTTTTCTTTTGTCCTGGTTTTAGAGTGAAGGAAAGAGGCAATTTCCAACTAATTCCTCGTTTTCCTTTTGGGATGTCAAAGGATATTTTCTCGATATTTTCTCCGACATTTTTAACCGTAATATACGCCTGATATTGATTTTGTTCTTTCACTAATTTATATTTCCCAAAACGAATACTTCCAGGCATAACAAGAACATTAGCATCTATTGCCTGATCGACTTGAATTCTACCTGCTCCTTGTTCATATACTTTATATGTCACATTTTGTCTATTTTTGACGGGCTTCGCCGTATTCATTAATGCTGCTTTTACTTCCTCTGGCCCCCAGTCCGGATGCGCTTCTAACAACAGCGCACACGCTCCAGCAACAAATGGTGCCGCCATACTTGTCCCTTGCAACGCCATATATCCATCAGGTACTGTGCTATTTATCACAACTCCAGGCGCAAGAACATCTGGTTTTATCTCCCACGTGCTCGTAACCGGACCTCTAGAGCTAAAATCTGCCAATATATCTTTTTCCCACTTTTTTTCTATTGTTAAATAAACTTCCTTTTTACGAATGGACTCTTTAATAAATTCTCCCTCTTCTCTCGTAATTCCTGCCACTGGTATAGACACTTCTTTTTCTAACATCCCTTGAAATGGCCCTTCTATATTGTTATATATCAATACACCGATAGCTCCCATTTCATAGGCGTTTTCCACCTTTTCTGTAAAAGTTAATTCTCCTCTTTCCAGTAATACTATTTTCCCTTTTGCATTCGCTAATTGATTTCTCTTCCCTAATCCACCGCCTACTAAGTGAACAGAGCCTATATTTGCCCACTCCTTACTGTTTCCCATATTTGTTAAGGGGATTTTTTGATCATTTATATTAATAAAGGAAGTATTCATATTGGGAGTAGAGGCTCCAACTGAAATAGCTTTAGACGCTGTTCCTGGAGAACCAACCGTCCATTCTGCCGGACCTGCATTCCCTGCGGCCGCAACAGCAACAATCCCCTTCTTCACTACCTCATTTAAAGCAAGACTAATCGGCAAATCCGGACCATTGACATCACTACCTAATGAAAGGTTTATAATATCCACCTTATCTCTTACAGCTCTGTCGATCGCTGCTAATATTTGCTCTGTCGTTCCAGAACCACCTGGACCCAGCGCTCTATATACATAAATAGTAGCATTTGGAGCCACACCCTTCATTTTCCCATCTGCAGCGATAATCCCTGCAACATGCGTGCCATGCAAAGTATCTCTCTTCCCTAATCCTTTTGTTTCCATTGGATCCTTATCCTTATCTACAAAATCATAGCCTTCCTTATAATTTTTTTGTAAATCTGGATGCTGATAATCTATTCCTGTATCTATCACGCCTACTTTTATCCCTTTTCCGCTAACATGTTCAAGTGATTTCCCTAAATAATTTCTAATTTCATTTGCCCCAATAATTTCAACTGGATCTTCTGCCTCTGCCAAATAAGTTTGAACTTTTGAAACTTGATTCACATTTTCACTTTGTTTTAATTTTTCTAGTTCCCGTACTGGTCCTTCTACCGAAAAACCACTGAACACTTCTTTAAAAATAAATCTTTTTTGTAAATGTGGATATTGCTTAAGGAGTTGATCAATTTCCTGTTCCGCATAATTTTTCTTCGTATGTACAATGGCAATTTGTAATTCATTTGGATTTTGCGAGGGAAGATTTGGAGTTTTTAAGGATGCTGCTATTGTTGAATTGGATAATAGTAGTAGAAAAAGGAGTATTATTAGTGTTTTTTTTAGCATACCATTCGCCCCCTGCAAATCGTTATGCTTTTTATTTTGACCGCAAGTTATTATTTTATGTATGCTACCAACAGGTGTGACATTTCTCACAGCCAACTTTTTAGGATACGAATCGTAAATGGTTCTCACTAAACAAAAAAACTGCTACCTATAAAGGTAACAGCTTGTTTATATTTATTTCGTACCAAATAATCTGTCTCCTGCATCTCCAAGACCGGGTACAATATAACCTTTTTCATTTAATTTCTCATCAAGTGCCGCAATGTAGATATCCACATCTGGATGAGCTTCTTTTAATGCTTCTACCCCTTCAGGAGCAGCGATTAAACACATAAATTTAATGTTTTTTCCGCCTCTGTTTTTTAAAGAATGAATCGCTTCAATAGCAGAGCCACCTGTCGCAAGCATCGGATCCACTACTATAAAATCTCTTTCCTCTACATCTGAAGGTAACTTTACATAGTATTCAACCGGCTGTAATGTTTTAGGGTCACGGTATAATCCGATATGACCAACTTTTGCAGCTGGGATTAATTTTAAAACTCCGTCAACCATTCCGATACCAGCACGCAAGATAGGAACAATACCTAATTTTTTACCAGAAAGCACTTTCGATTTTGTTTTGCTAACTGGTGTTTCGATTTCAATTTCTTCCAATGGCATATCACGTGTAATTTCAAAAGCCATCAACGTTGCTACTTCGTCTACTAACTCTCTAAATTCTTTTGTACCTGTTTGCGTTTCTCTAATGTATGTAAGTTTATGCTGAATAAGTGGATGATCAAATACATATACCTTTGCCACAACATTCACTCCGTTCCTTCATTTATAGTCTCTGTATCCCTTCTATTTCGACAGGATACATTCGTTAACACACTTCTATTCATTCTACAGAAAAAGTGTTAGTGAATCAACTGAAATCCTTTTTTAAATTCGAAAATTCTATGATAGTTTTTCCGAAAAGACAAGAAAAAAACCGAGCTTAAAGAAAAGAGGACATTCAATAGGCAGGTTTGCTTAATGAATGTCCTCTTTTTTATTATAGTTGATTATACAATTCAAATTTACTCGTTAATGCCGTAACCCTTTTAGCCGCTTCCGCTAATTTCTCAGTATCTTCATGATTTTTAAGAGTAAAACCAATAATAGAAGCAATTTCATCCATATCTTCTAATCCGAAGCCACGAGATGTTACCGCTGCAGTTCCAATACGGATTCCACTTGTTACAAATGGGCTTGCTGGATCGAATGGAATCGTATTTTTATTAACGGTAATTCCAACTTCATCTAGCACATGTTCTGCCACTTTCCCAGATAATCCTAAAGACTGTAGATCCACTAACAATAAATGATTGTCGGTACCACCAGATACTAAGCTAAGCCCTTCATTTTGCAAACCACTTGCTAATCTTTTTGCATTCGCAATAATATTTTCCGCATAATCTTTAAAATCGGCTTGTAGCGCTTCTCCAAATGCAACTGCCTTTGCTGCGATTACATGCATTAATGGTCCACCTTGGATGCCAGGGAAGATCGATTTATCGATTTTCTTCGCAAATTCCTCTTTACAAAGAATCATTCCACCACGAGGCCCACGTAATGTTTTATGTGTTGTTGTGGTTACAAAATCAGCATAAGGAACAGGATTTTGATGGAGACCTGCAGCAACTAAACCAGCAATATGAGCCATATCCACCATTAAATACGCTCCAACCTCATCCGCAATCTCACGGAACTTCGCAAAATCAATTTCACGTGGATACGCACTTGCTCCAGCAACGATTAATTTTGGTTTATGTGCCAATGCTTTTTCACGAACATCCTCGTAATTGATATAGTGCGTTTCTTTATCTACACCATACTCAATGAAATTATATTGAACACCGCTAAAGTTAACAGGACTTCCATGTGTCAAATGACCACCATGAGATAAATTCATCCCTAATACGGTATCACCATGCTCTAAAATAGTAAAATAAACTGCCATATTTGCTTGTGCGCCTGAATGAGGCTGTACATTTACATGTTCAGCGCCAAAAATTTCTTTCGCGCGGTCACGAGCAATATCCTCCACAATATCTACATATTCACATCCGCCGTAATAACGTTTGGAAGGATAACCCTCTGCATATTTATTGGTCAATACAGATCCTTGCGCTTCCATTACTGCTTCACTAACAAAGTTTTCTGACGCAATCAATTCAATTTTCGCTCTTTGACGACCTAATTCTTGCTGTATTGCTTTAAAAACAAGTTCATCTTGCTCTGCTAAATGCTTCATATGTATATCCTCCCGACTATTTCTCTCTATTCCACCGTAAATCTGCCTCTATTCTATCATGTATATATTTTAAAAAGAAAGAGTTAATTTACGAATTATCATGATAATATTTTTATTTTCGTTCGGTTTTAAAGGTTTTTTTATGACTTTTTATCATTTTTACATTTTAAAAATACGAAAATGAGTAATTATCTACTATTTTAATAAAATGAACTTCATATTAAATATAATTTTCTTATTGTTGCCAATTGAATTTCTGCTTAAGAAAATATTATTTAACAATAGCATAAGCATTTGTAGGACAGAGGGAGAGGGAATATTTTGTGTGAGGTTATCGATTAGTGCTTGGTGGAGCCTCTTTATTACTTTTTTGCTTGCTTATTTTTCGCTTTCAGTTGTGGGTGAGCACCACTTTTCCCTTTCCTCTTCTTCATTTCGGCTTTCATCCCCTTGGTGAACACCACTTTTCTCTTGCCTCTTCTCCATTTCGGCTTTCATCCCCTTGATGAACACCACTTTTCCCTTTCCTCTTCTCCATTTCGGCTTTCATCCCCTTGGTGAACACCACTTTTCTCTTGCCTCTTCTCCATTTCGGCTTTCATCCCCTTGATGAACACCACTTTTCCCTTTCCTCTTCTCCATTTCGGCTTTCATTCCCTTGATGAACACCACTTTTCTCTTCCTCTTCTCCATTTAGGCTTTCATTCCCTTGATGAACACCATTTTTCTCTTCCTCTTCTCCATTTCGGCTTTCATCCCCTTGATGAACACCACTTTTCCCTTGCCTCTTCTCCATTTCGGCTTTCATCCCCTTGATGAACACCACTTTTCCCTT
>NZ_DALZDK010000023.1:78807-89027 GCF_031978665.1 Niallia sp.
CCACTTTTCCCTTTCCTCTTCTTCATTTCGGCTTTCATCCCCTTGATGAACACCATTTTTCTCTTCCTCTTCTCCATTTCGGCTTTCATTCCCTTGATGAACATCTTCCTTCGCAGCAGTCAGTCACGGAAACCGCTGCCACTACCTGAACATGGATATCCAAATAAAAAACCAACAAAACTCCTCCAAACAAGCAGGAATTTCATTGGTTTTCCAAATTAGCACGAAAAATTTTCTTTTGTTTTCTCATATACCGCTCTTGGACCGCCAATTAATTTCGGACGTGATTTTGCAAGAGTAACATGTGCATTCCCAAGTTGCTTAAGGGATGTTCGTATTGGCACCGCAACATGCTTTAGGTGCATACCAATAAAGGTATCACCTATATCTATTCCACCGTCAGCCTGAATAAACTCCACTACAACTGGGTCTTCCATTTGCCCAAAGGCGAAAGTTGCCATTGCCCCACCTGCATGACGAACTGGCACAACTGACACTTCTGGCAAATTTCTTGCCTGCATCACTTTTCTTTCTACTACTAACGCTCGATTTAAATGCTCACAGCATTGAAAGGCAAGGGAAATTCCTGATTGCTGTTGGTACTTCTGACATTCTTCAAAAATCAACGAAGCGACATCTTCTGTTCCCGCCGTACCAATTTTTTGCCCGATTACTTCGCTTGTACTGCATCCAATTACAAATAGCTGCTGATCTCCAAGCTGTGCTTGTTCCTGATACTCTGTTAAAATCGTTTGTAGCTGTTCCTTTAGCTTAAGTGTTTCCTCGTTCATATAAAACACCCCTCTTCAAGTTACCTACATTTCTCTTTACTATAACCATCATTGCACAAAGATATTTCGAGTACAAGCATTCTATTCTTTAATTTGGAATCGACAAATTGTTTGTTGTAGCTCTTCAGCATGTGCTTGTAATTCTAATGCTAAACTATCCACTTTTCGAATAAGTGCTGTTTGGCTTTCTGTAATATTCGTTACCTGTTGGGCTCCCGCGGCTGTTTCTTCCGCAATTGCCGCCACTTCTTGCGATTGCTGTGTAGTTTCATAAATCTGCTGTTTCTGCTTATGAATCAATTCAGTAATATCTGCCGTAGCATAAACCATTTTATTTGTTGTCTCATTCATCTCGTTAAAAATTACGCTTGTCTTCTCCCCAGTTTCCGCTTTCTCTTTTGCATCCCCTACTTGCTTCGTAATTTGCTCGACGACATTTTTAACTTCTGTTTGCATATTTCGAATTATGTCCGCAATACCCTCTACTGCTTTTCCGCTTTCATCTGCTAATCTTCTTACTTCTTCTGCAACTACACTAAAGCCTGCTCCATGTTCTCCTGCACGCGCAGCTTCAATCGAAGCATTCAGTGCTAATAAATTTGTCTGCGATGCAATTTCCCCAACAAGCTTTAACACTTCTTCAATTTCCTTGGAATGAATTTCTAAATTTTGTACAGATTTTAGGGAATTTGTATTCTCCACTGCCAAATCCTTCATCCCTTTGACTAAGGAATAAACAACTTTATTTGTCTGCACTAATTTTTCTGACATTTGTTCTGAAATCGTTTTTGACATATTTGCTTTTTCTTCCACTGTTAGCGCGATATTCATTGATTCTTCTACAGACTCCGCTGAAGCTTGGACACTTTGTGCTGATACTTCCGCACCACCAGCAATTTCTCCTACCGAACTAGAAATAGCAAGTGTGTGCTCCAGCGCATTTTCCGATTCAGTTGAAATCATTTTTACTGTTTCATTTGTCTTATTAAAATTATTTTCAATACTTTGGACCATTTCTCGCAAATTAAAAAGCATATGATTAAAAGCTAGACCTAAAGACTTTATTTCGTCATCTGATTTTGAAACTTCCACATCTTGACTAATATCCCCATGGGCGGCTTTTAAAGCACCTTGCTCCAATCTTTTTAATGGTTTGATAATAAAACCGGCCGCTAAAAACCCTAAAAATCCTGACCAAAATACTCCTAATAATAATGTGATTATGTTAAAAAACACGGAGCTAATTGCGATTTTGCTTTCAATCGCTGGATAGATAATATACATAAAAAAAGCACTTGTTGAATACGTAATAATCGCTAGAATCGTAATAAATAATGCTAGCTTTTTCCTTAAACTAAACTTATATTGCGTCTTGGTCCCCACTCTCTTCTCCCCCTTATAAATAAAAAGCACTTTACCATTCAGTCTTCGTTATTTTTTCCATTATTTTATCAATCAGCTTTTCTAATTCCTGATAGGTTTCTCGATACATCGATACAGAGCCGCCAAATGGATCACTCACATCCCCGTTTGCATCATTGTCTGCAAACTCTTTAAGTGTAAACGTTTTCTCTACAGAAGATGGATACGCGGATGTAAGCAAATTTTTATGCCCCTTTGTCATGGTGAAAATATATGTAGCCCAGTCTATTAACTCTTTTGTTACCGGAGCTGAAGAATGATTATGCTGGATTCCTTTTTCAGCGAGAACCTCCTGCGCTTGAAAAGAAGCCGCACCTCCGTCTATCGCATAGACGCCAGCTGATTTAACTTCAACTTCAGAAGCAAATTTATGCTTTAAAATAGCCTCTGCCATCGGACTTCTGCACGTGTTACCTGTACAAACAAACAATACGCGAATCATCACTTATCCTCCTTTTATCCTTTTATTATAGACCAATTTACCTAATATTTCTATTTGCTTACAAAGAAGACAAGTAAATACTGTTCTTTTATCGGAGAAAACTAGTACATTTTTAGCGTTTGTCTACTGTAAATATCTTGTAAGTATTTTAGGTAAATTTAAATTTATTAAAAAGCGACTTTCATCCCTATGATGAAAGCCACCTTTTTGTAAGCTAGTATAGCTATAAACTAATTAGTAACTTAATTCCAAATACAAGCAGAATTCCGCCTCCAAGCATTTCTCCATAGGAACCTAACCAGCCCTTTACTTTCCTTCCAATGAGCAGGCCTAACCACGTCAGCACCATCGCACTAATTCCAAAGCAAAGCAGAACGACTGCTGTTCTTGCTTGATATATTCCGAGACTTAAACCAACGGAGAAGCTGTCCAGGCTCACGCTGACCGCAAACAAAAGTAGCCCAAAGCCAACCGGTGTAATCCGGCTTGTCTCTACTTCTTTAAATCCAGTCCAAATCATTTGAATTCCTAATAGAACAAGCAATGCTCCACCTATATATCCGGCTATTTCACTAAAGTTTTCCGAAAGAAACTTACCTGCAATCATTCCGAATAGCGGCATAATTACATGAAAGATTCCGATTATAAAGCCGATTTTCGCGATTTGCTTTAATCTTAACTGAAACATCCCCATGCCTAGCCCAACAGAAAATGCATCCATACCTAAAGCAAATGCCATTAAAATAAGTGTAAATAGTTCTCCCACAACTGCAGACATTTTTTGGCCCCCTTGGACTTGCTAATTAGAGATTATGCACGTCCAAGTTCATTTAGAAGTAAGAATCTGCAATATTTTCTGATGGAAAAAGTTTTTCCAAATTGCTTTATTTTATCACTTGATGGGAAGCAGCTTTCATTAATCTGTTCATGATTGCTTGTCCAACACCTTCTGTCGGGAACATTTCACCAAAGATAATATCTACTTGCTTGTGATCAAAGCTGCGTAAACCATCATAAAGCTCTGTAGCTACTGTGGATAAATCATCTCTTTTTCCACAAGCATAAATAAAATCAGCTTGATAGTACTCTTTATTCTCTGCAGTTGTTAGGACACCTACTTTATGACCCTTTTGTTTTTCTTCTTCTATTAATAATTGAAGTTTTTCCTTTGAACCGTCTACTAAAAACAATGGTGCATTGGGAGCGTAATGTGTATATTTCATTCCTGGTGATTTCGGCTTGATCTCCTTATTAGTCAGCGCCTGATCCATTTTTACTTCTCCTACAACACTTTCCAATTGTTCTTTTGTGACGCCACCTGGACGGAGAATTACTACTACGTCATCCGTACAATCAACAACCGTTGATTCAACTCCTACTCCAGTTGACCCTCCATCCACTATTCCCGCGATATATGAATCCAGATCCTCTTTTACATGAATCGCTTTTGTTGGACTCGGTTTCCCAGAACGGTTAGCGCTTGGCGCAGCAATTGGCAACCCTGCTTCTTCAATAATTCGTAAAGCAACAGGATGATTTGGCATCCTTATGCCTACTGTGGATAAACCAGCAGTGGCAACCTCTGATAATACCCCTTGTTTCTTTTCAAAAATAATAGTTAATGGTCCTGGCCAAAAAGTATCCATTAATTTTTCTGCTGTCGCTGGCACTTTTTCTACTAATTCCTCTAATTGCGCTCGTTTTGCAATATGTATGATAAGCGGATTATCAGACGGTCTACCTTTTGCAGCAAATATTTTTGTAATAGCTGAATCTTCTTTCGCATTTCCACCCAATCCATAGACTGTCTCTGTCGGAAACGCGACGACCTCATTTTTTTTCAAAAGATCAGCAGCTTGTTGTATATGTGAATAACTCTCTTCCTTATCCACATTTTTATCCACTGACCAATAAATTGTCTTCATTTGTATCCACCTTTTTCAATTCTAATATTTCTTCCTCAAAATCGCTTCTAATTCCTCATTTTTCGACAATACCATCATTTGATGAAAAGGACAAGTATCTCATCCAACGGGGATAAAAATCTGATTTGTCCACAAATTGTGAATAAATAGCATGAAAAAGTGGATAACTTATGCTATTTATCCACAATATTCATAGGGATATACATAAAATGAGACTTATTCACAGCGAAAACGCTTTTTACAGCATTCGACTCCTTCATCACCTGTGGAATATCGTCCATTTCTATCCTTTGAAACCCTAATATTTGAAATAATTGAATAGAATGTTGATTATTTACACTGCAGTAGACAGCATCCATGTTTTTTTCTGTTGCTAATTTTAAAGCTTGCTGAATTAAAAATAAAATATCCTCTACTGTTCCTTCGGAAAGCACCATCGAACGGAGCAAGCCTACTTTTCCAAACGGCTCGATTCCAATCGTTCCGATCAGCATCCGATCAGCTTCTGATTCCATTAGTAAAAAGTGATCGAGCCATTCTTCCAATCCTTCTACTTTCACTTCCGCTTTCGTTAAAAAAGAAGTAATTTTTTCTACATCTATTGTTTCAGCCTGTCTAATGATATGCATCCTTTCCTTCACCTCTTCATCTACTATTTATTCTATTTCTATGAAAAGGTTTTGAAAAAAATGCTAGATTTTCTTACTTTAAACCAAACTCTTTTATTTTGTTATATAAAGTTCCTCTTGAAATTCCTAGTAATGTGGCTGCAGCACTCTTATTTCCATAGGTTTTTTTAAGCGCTTCTTCTATTCGATGCATTTCATCCTCTTCCTTATTCCCTTTTTCTCCTCGAATAGAAACCTTATACTTATTCACAATTTCAGCAGGAATATGTTCAAGCATTATTTCATTATTGCTTCCACTTACTAACACACAATGCTCTATCACATTGTTTAATTCTTTTATATTGCCAGGCCAATCATATGCACACAGAATATGCAAACCTTGTTCATTTATTTTCGTTACTTTTTTATCATGTTTTTCCTTATACACTTTAATAAAATCAGTCACTAGACCTGGTATATCCTCTTTTCGTTCACGGAGTGGAGGAATTTCAATATGGATAATACTTATTTGATAATAGAGTTTTTCATTAAATGTCCCTTTTCTTACTAACTCTCCTAAAGGCTGGGTGGAAGATAGAATCAATCTTGTTGACGATTTTTTCTGCCGCACTCCTCCAACTCTCGTAAAAGATCGATCCGTCATATAGTGTAAAAGTTTCTCTTGAACTGCAAGTGGCATCTTATCCACTTCCTCAATAAACAACGTCCCTGTTTCGGCCTGTTCCAGCTTTCCTTCTATTTCCTGCGTATATTTAGAATCAAAGGTCATTTTCTGATAGCCAAATAACTCCATTTCTATTAAATCTTTTGGAACCGTTGAACAATTTAGAGCTAAAAATGGATTATTTCTCTTAGATCCTCCGTAATGAATCGCCTGCGCAAGCTGTTCTTTCCCTGTACCTACTTCTCCAGTAATAAGAACTGGTATTTCTGCAGAAGCTACTTTTTGAGCAATCTCCACTGCTCTTTTCACTGCTTTGCTTTCTGATAATAGTGAGGAAAAAGGTTCCTCTTTTTGAACATACAAGGATGTATTCGAATCTAGTTCCTGATTTAAACGAATTAACTTGGTTATATCACGCTCTGTTGAAATACCACCAATGATTTCATTTTCTACAAGAACAGGGGAAGCGTTAATTAATACATGTGTGTGTTCATTTGGGCGATGATAAATACCTCTAATCGGATTACCTTCTTTGAGGATTTTATGTAATTGAATGGATTCCGAGTCAAAATGCTCTCCAATTTTTTTGCCAATAATCGCTTCTTTTCTGATATGATACGTATCTTCTGCCACGCTATTCCAGTAGGATACGGTTCCGCCCCTATCTACTGCAGTTACTGCATCGTTAATGGTTTCTGCAAGCGTTTCAAAGTAAGTTAGGACCTGTCTATTTTCCCTTTGCAAGGATCGAATTCTTTCAGCTGCGTTCACAATTCCTTGATAATCCTTTTGCTCCTTTATAATGACCGGTCTTAACCATTTGATCTCTTCTTTATTTAGTTCCTTAACGGAAATTAACTCTGATGGCATCATCCTGCTTTCTTCCAGCCAGTCACTAATTGATTGACTTTTATCCACAGCTGATAAAAGGAACTGTTCTTCTTTTCCAATCACAAATAGCTGCTGCTCACTTTCTATAATCGCGTAGGAATAGTCTAGTAATGCATCTTTTAGCGTACTGATTTTTCCGTCATCTGAGAGGATGGTAAATGAAGTTTCTATCTCCAGTTGTGAATCGGTAAACATGGCTTAATCCTTTCTTTCCTTATTATTGATAAATTTATCACTAAATAATCGTTTTTTCCAATAAGGAATTGAATAGAAAAAGCTGCTTCCTACGAAAAGTCGCACATGAATGATTAATATGCAGAAGTTTTTTTTACTTCTTTCTAGTAATATTCTTGTGGTTATCTTTAATGGAGACAGCTTTTTAATAATTTAATTTAATTATGGTTTTAACTTAATCCCCATGCTGAATATACTTCGCTTTTCGTGGAGTAGACGAAGTGTATTCAGCATGCTAATTATTTCCTTTAATACTTTGCCTTCTTTTTAAAGCAACAATCCTCACTAAACAACCTCGAATTATTTCACAGCACTTTTCTTGTACTTGCTTTTGCTTGTGTGAAAAGTAGGAGGTAGTCAAATCCTCCTGCTTTAGAGTCTGTTCCGGACATATTGAAGCCGCCAAATGGGTGAACTCCTACTAGTGCCCCTGTACATTTTTTATTGATATACAGGTTGCCGCAATGTTGATTTTCTAATGCATATTCAATACGATTTTCTTCAGAGGAAAAGAATGAGCCAGTTAATCCATAATCTGTATTGTTGTATACTTCAATACCTGTTTTCCAATCAGGTACTTTACAGATTGCCAATACCGGTCCAAAAATTTCTTCTTTCATAATACGTGCTTCTGCAGGAACGTCTGCAAAAATAGTTGGTTCAATATAATAGCCATTTCCTTGTGCACGGGATCCCCCTATTACTAGTTTCCCTTCGCCTTTACCGATTTCAATGTAATCTAGTATTTTAATTAATGCTTTTTCGTCAATAACTGGCCCTACTGGTGCGTTTGTTTCCGGAAGACCAACGGTTAGATTTTTTGTTCGCGCTACTACTTTTTCTACAACTTGATCATATACAGACTCGACAATAATTGCTCTGGAACCAGCAGAACACTTCTGACCTTGGAAACCGAATGCTGCCGCTACAATCGCTTCTGCCGCTGCGTCAATATCTGCTGTTTCATCAACAACGATACCATCTTTCCCACCCATTTCAGCAACAATGCGCTTTAACCAAATTTGGCCAGGCTGAACGACGGATGCACGTTCAGAAATGCGACATCCAACCGCTCTGGATCCAGTGAAGGAAATGAATCTTGTTTTTGGATGCTCTACTAAATATTCGCCTACTTCCAATCCATCACCAGGAAGATAGTTAATGACGCCAGATGGCAATCCTACCTCTTCCATAAGCTCAACAAACTTAGCGGCAATTACAGGTGTATTATCAGAAGGCTTCAAGATTACCGTATTCCCTGAAACCACTCCAGCAACCGTGGTTCCCGCCATAATAGCAAGTGGAAAGTTAAATGGAGAAATAACAATGCCGACGCCAAGTGGAATATACGTAATCTTATTATCGACCTCACCAGCTGTAGGATAGAGTGGCTGATTTTTAGATGTTTCACTTAAACGAATTATTTCTCTTGCGTAAAACTCCAGGAAGTCAATAGCCTCAGCCGTATCCGCATCTGCTTCTGCCCAATTCTTTCCTGATTCTAGGATTAAGTAAGCAGAAAATTCATGTTTTCTTTCTCTCATCTTCTGTGCTGCTTTGAACAAATACTCGGCACGGTCTGAGGCTTTTACCTTCTTCCATGTCTCGAAAGTATGTAATGCCTCTTGCATAGCTTTCTCTGCATATTCTTTATTTCCTTTGCTTACTTCTCCAATTACCTCATCAACATTTGCAGGATTAATCGACACTGTTTTTTCTTCTGTAACAATTTTATCTTTCCCGATTACAAGAGGAATGTTTTTTCCTAATTCTCCTTTTACTTTTTGAATAGCAGCTTCCATCGCTTGAATATTTTCTACCTTTGTAAAATCAGTAAACGGTTCATTTTTATACGGTGGGATACTTGTAATATTTGTCATGTCCATTTCTCCTTTTCGTTTTATTAAATGGGGATTTCAGTATGATTATCTTGATAAAAAAATCTCTCCATTATCTCTAAACCTACTAAACTTGGAAATATATATAAGGGGAGCCTTTTAACAGGCTTATTTAAACAAGTTTTTAAGAATAAACCACACGTTTGCTGGTCTTTCCGCTAATCTTCTCATAAAATAGCCGAACCAATCTTTTCCGTATGGAACATATACTCTTACTTTGTAGCCCTCTTTCACTAGCTTATTTTGCAAATCTTCACATATGCCATAAAGCATTTGGAATTCAAACTTGTCTTTATCAATCTTATGCTTTGCTGCAAGCTCTTTTGTGAACTGAATAATTTTTTCGTCATGGCTGGCAATTGCTGTATAGTTTCCGTTTAGCATATGCATTTCAATGATTTTTTTATAGTTTTCGTCTACGTCTTTTTTCTCTGGAAAGGCAACGTCTGGCGACTCTTTATAAGCTCCTTTTACTAGACGTAAATTTGCATTTAATTCATTCAAATGTTTCATATCTTCTTCTGTGCGATATAAATAGGCTTGAATGACTAAACCGACATTATCAAATTCTTGACGGAGCTCTTCATAAATATCAATTGATATTTGACAATGGGCATAGTCTTCCATATCGATACGAACAAAGTTACCATATTGGTTTGCTCTAGAAACAATTTTCCGCATATTGTTTAAACATAAATCTTTATCAATATCTAGCCCGAGTGATGTCATTTTCACTGATAAATGCGATTGAACTACTGATGCATGAATTTCATCTAATGTTTTTAAAGACATGATGGTTGATTCATGCGCTTCTTCTTTTGTGTAGACGAATTCACCCAAATGATCGAGTGTAACGACTCTGCCGGAATTGTTTAATTCTGTGACTTTTGAAATCGCCTCGGCAATGGATTCACCAGAAACAAATCGTTTAGCCCCAAAGCGCAAGCCATATTTGCGAGCTAGTTTATTCGCGGACTTATTTTTAGCTAATGACTGAAACATATTTCTCAATGCAACTTCCATTATCAAGCTCCCCTTTTGAACACTTTTGTTTAAAACGTATTCACTGTACATTTATGTTTAATTTATGCTTTGATTATACAATAGGACATCTTATAAAATCCACAATTTTCTGATTAATTTTTGTTATTTGATTAAAGGAAATACCGGAATCGCCAAAAAAAAATAATTTCTTTAATATCCTGTTTATTTCTAGGCTATTTTCGTAAAGTTTGTTGCTATTACCCGCAGCCAGAATACACTTCGCTTTCCGGGGTCTCAGACTGTCTCGCTAATCCCCGTGGCGTCTACGTGTATTCCGGCT
>NZ_DALZDK010000024.1:0-37215 GCF_031978665.1 Niallia sp.
TGGAAATGAAGAACCAACAGTACCATCAAATCCAGATGGGAATGATGGAGATGGTGGTGGAAATGAAGAACCAACAGTACCATCAAATCCAGATGGGAATGATGGAGATGGTGGTGGAAATGAAGAACCAACAGTACCATCAAATCCAGATGGGAATGATGGAGATGGTAATGGAAGTGAAGAACCGCCAATGCCATCGAATCCAGCTGATGATAATGGAGAAAATGGCGAAACTCCACCAACTTCAAACCTAGATGGGTCTAATGGGAACAATGGAGGTAACGAACCAACATCTCCATCCATATCAGAACCAAACAAAGACAATCAAATCATCCAACTACCAAACACAGCCACAGCAAATTATACAATTATGCTGGTAGGAATAGTTTTATTAGTAGCAGGAATAGTGATTGTTTACTTCAGAAGAGTAAGAAGAGAAGTATAGGAACGAACAGGTTCTAGTGATTCCTAAAAATATAATGGTATGGGTTCCAAGAGGATCTCTAGAGGAATGACATTATTTTAAAACAGCCTACAAGAAAGAGTGAAGCACCCTATTTATTTAGGGGCTATCGCTCTTTCACTATTAAGAGTACTATTTTCTATGCTCCGATAATATATTTGATATTATTCAAATCCTTTTACTCCAATATTACAATAAGGACCCCAAATTCATTCTCAAGAAAAAAGTAGAATCCTTGAGTTATAGAGTCATAGGTAATCGAATACCTTAAATAATACAAATGCATTATGTAAGATAGTCTAACAAAGAAAATTGATAATTTTAAAAATTGTGAAAAATCGATTTACAACTAATCTCATTTATTTTACAATACTTAATAACAGCACTAGAAAAAGTAAGTTAATAGAATCTACATGACACCCACGAATACAATCCAATTCCTGCAATATCCATCATAGTCAAACAAAATTTATTCCTACACTTGAGAAAATCACAAAAATCTTTTTAAAGTCATTGGTAAAAGTAAGTAGAGGGAGAGGATTTCATTTGTGCAAAGAACAGGGGATTTAAAACTAATACAAGAATTGAATCGGTCCATCATTTTAGATACGATACGAAAAAAAGGACCGATATCACGAAGTCAGGTTGCTAAAAATTTAAAAATAAGCCCTACCACCGTTACTTCAGCGGTCAATGACTTGATTCGTAATGGAATGGTAATTGAAGATGGAGTCGGTCATTCCAGTGGTGGCAGAAAGCCTGTGCTACTCCGCTTTAATCCGAACCAGCACTCCATTATAGGGATTTCCATTACTAATTCTTATATTAAAATTGCCGATATGGATCTAGAAGGCAAAATATTAAGGAAGAAAGTTCACTCTGTCAATCATCTGCAAGGCAATGAGATTATTATATTTTTGATGGACTCACTGGAACAGTTTGTAGCAGAAAAGGACCGATTAGAGTTTTGCGAAGGGATATCCATCATAACTCCTGGAATTGTTGATTCTAATACTGGGATGATCTGCTATAATTCCAAGCTCAAGCTTTATGATGTTCCATTAACTGAAATGGTAGAATCAAAATTTAATTTACCTACTTATTTAGATAATGATGTAAACGCCTTTGCATTGGGAGAATATTATTTTGGATCTTTTAGTAGCTATAAAGATATTGTTTATCTCACTATAGGGGATGGAGTAGGCTTAGGTCTAATGATTAATGGTACTGTGTATCGTGGTTTCAAGGGAAGCTCTGGTGAAATTGGCCATACAACAGTAGTCCCGGGTGGTACCAAATGTGAATGTGGAAATAATGGCTGTCTAGAAAACTATGTGAACTGGCCGGCTATTTATTCAAATATTGTTTCATCTATATTGACTAAAGGACGTGATACCGTAATAAAACAATTAATTAATAATGATATTCGAAAAATTACGCCAAAAATTTTTATTGAAGCAATTAACTTGAATGATAAACTAAGCATAGAAATTCTGGAGGAAATTATTTCCTATTTATCTATTGCGATTTCTAATACTATTCATTTATTAAATCCTGAGCTAATTATTATCAGTGGAGAAGTCGTACACGATAATCCGTTATTTATTACGAAAATAAGAGAGAAGTTATCCAAAATGGTTATATCGATTTTAAAAGATGAAATAAATATTCAAAGTACGTCCTTAGGTTCAGATTTTGATCTGCTAGGTGCTGCTTCTGTCATTCTTCAAGGAAAATTTCGATTCCAATTATAAGGAGTATTTTATTTAGAATTGCATGAAATATTATCGGAATATTCAGACTTAAAAAGACGAGAAAAGGGAAAATGGAGGGGTATGATGAAAAAGTTAGTAAGCTTTTGTATAGTGTTGGTGGTATCCGTCATGCTTGTGGCATGTAGCGGCAAAAGCTCTGGTGATGGAAAGAAAACCTTAGAAGTAGCACTGTGGGATGAAAATGTTAGTGATGCTGTTGATGCGTCGATTGAATCATTCGAAAAGGAACATCCAGATATTGATGTGAAAGTGACCTATACACCATTTGCTGAATATTGGACAAAATTACGGACAAGTCTTGGCGGTGGTAGTGGACCAGATGTCTTTTGGATGAATGGGCCAAACTTTTACCAATATGTTACGTCCGATTTGATTAAAGATCTAGAGCCATTCCTTGAAGGGGATGAAGAGTTCGCGAAGGAAAACTATTATCCAGCAGTTGTAGATCTTTATTCGTATGAAGATAAGCTATATGCGGCTCCGTACTTTGTGGATTCTGTCGGACTTTTTTATAACAAAAAGTTTTTTGATGAAGCGGGATTAGACTATCCAGATGAAACTTGGACTTGGGAAGATATTGAAAAGGTTGGTGCCGAGCTTACTAAGCCTGAAGAAGGGACATATGGTTATTTAAACCAAGTCGTTCGAAATCAAGCTGGATATTATAACTTAATGCATCAAGCTGGCGGTTACGTCATCAGTGAAGACAAAACGAAATCTGGATTTAATACACCAGAAGCAAAAGAAACATTTGAGTTCTTAAATCGATTAATTGAAAAGAAAATTTCTCCAACTGCACAGGCACAAATTGAAACAGAAGCAGATCAGTGGTTTATGTCTCAGAAGGTCGCGATGATTCCAGAAATTTCTGTCCATGCAGCTGAATATGAGGAAGTTCTTGGAGAAGATTTAGGCGTTGCTCCACTACCAAAAGGAAAAGTGGACACATCGATTGTCCATGGAATTGGCTGGGCCATGAATAGCAAAACCAAGGATGAAGATTTAGCTTGGGAATTAATTAAAAGCTTATCTAATAAAGAAGGAACAACGGTAATGGCGGAGACAGGATTTGCTACACCAGCACATATGGAAATCAGTAAGGTTTGGTTAGATTCTCTTCCAAATGTTGAACTACAAGTATTTTTAGATGCACTTGAAAAAGCGACGGCATACCCAGTATCGGAAAGAACGTCAGAATGGCAAACAGTTGAAACAACGGAAATCCAAGGCGCGTTCTTAGGACAAAAATCGATTGATGAAGCCTTAGAGAAGATTGATAAAGAAATGAATGCCATCTTAGAAGAAGAACAGAAGGATTAATTATTCCAAATCATCTTTCCTTTTTACAAAAAGGAAAGATGATTGAAAACAAATAATGAAAGAAGGGAGTGTTCCTATTGGAAACGATAGTAGTGACTAAGAAAAGTCCAGAGACTGTAGCAAGAAAGAAGAAAAGAAGATTCACTCGTGAAGCAATCGCTGCCTATTTATTTATTGCTCCTACTATGTTAGGACTGTTTATGTTTTATATTTTTCCTGCAATCGCCTCCTTTGCTCTGTCCTTTACAAGATGGAATGGTATCTCCACCCCAGAATTTGTTGGATTAGAAAACTTGATTAAGTTATTTACTGATTCTTCGTTTCTTCGTTCGATCGTTAATACAGCAGTATTTACTTTTGTCTCTGTTCCATTTACTGTCATTATTGCTATTTTAATAGCTGTCATGCTGAACCAGAAAATTAAAGGAATTGTATTTTATCGGACCTTGTATTTCTTGCCAGTAGTTACCATGCCGGTAGCTGTTGGGATGGTATGGAAATGGCTCTATAATACCGATTACGGCTTAATTAACTATGTTCTAGGTATGCTTCATCTTCCACAGCCATCTTGGCTATTTGATCCGAAGATTTCCTTACTATCCGTTATTATCGTCTACATATGGATGAGTGTCGGAAATAACATCATTTTAATTTTGGCAGGGCTTCAAGGAATCGAAAAATCTTATTATGAAGCGGCAGAAATTGATGGTGCTTCAAGATTTCGCAAGTTTTTTAGTATTACCTTGCCACTATTAACACCTACCATATTCTTTGTTTTTATTACTGGAATGATTAGTTCCTTACAAGTATTCGACTTATTATTTGTCATGATTGGTAATAGTACGGCACTATTAGAACCACTTCGTACAATTGTGTATGGGGTATACGAATCTGGCTTTAAATATGGAGAAATGGGAATTGCGTCTGCACAAGCATTTGTTTTGTTTGTTGCGATTCTGTTGATGACGATTATCCAATTTATTTTCCAAAAGAAATGGGTTTATTACGATTCTTAAAAAGGGGGGATTTGCTTGAAGAGTGTTTCTAAACATTTACTACTACTAATCGGTGCCTTTATCATGATAGTGCCATTTTTATGGATGATCACTACTTCTCTAAAGTCTTATGGAGAATCCATGCAAGTTCCGCCGACGATTATCCCTAAGGAATGGCGTATAGAGAATTATAGCAACGTATTCGAAGCTGTAGATTTCCTAAAATACTACATTAATACAATCATTCTCACATTAGGGAGAACGATTGGTCAGCTCATTCTATGTTCTCTGGCAGCATTTGCTTTTGCCCGTTTAAACTTTCCAGGGAAAAATGTTCTCTTTATTTTAATGCTATCTGTTTTGATGGTTCCTGCTCAAGTTATTTTAATACCAAACTATGCAACGTTAACGCAATTAGGATGGATCGATACATTCTCAGCCTTGATTGTTCCAGGCATTTTTAGCGCCTATGGGACCTTTCTCTTACGCCAATTCTTTATGGGAATCCCGAAGGAACTGGATGAGGCAGCCAAAATTGATGGGTGCTCCTACTTTGGAATCTATTGGAGAATTATTCTGCCAAATTCCACACCTGCTCTAACTGCTTTAGGAATTTTCACCATTCTAGCTGCCTGGAATGACTTTTTATGGCCACTTGTTATGACCAACTCAGAATCTATGAGGGTATTGTCTGTTGGAATCTCTACCTTCTCTGGACAATATTCAACAGATTATCCGTTATTAATGGCAGGTGCTGTCTTGTCTACTATTCCGATGCTGTTAATGTTCATCTTTCTGCAAAAGCATTTACTTGCTGGAATTGCACTTGGTGGCGTTAGAAGATAACTAGCATTCATTTGGATGAAACGTTCTGACTAATGCAGAAAAATAATTTTAAAAAAATAAAGGGAGTGTTTGTTTATGTTAAAAGCACTAGTAATTGGTGCGGGAACAATGGGGAGTACCCATTCTGCCGCTTATTCCATAATGGAAGATGTTCAATTAGTAGGAATTGTGGACAAAAACCTTGAAAAAGCAAAAGAATTGGCAGGAAAACTAGGGACTCAAGCATTCGCAAGCTATGAGGAAGCACTAAATACACATGGGGCAATCGATGTTGTATCTGTTTGCGTTCCTACCCCATTCCATAAAGAATATGTAAAAAAGGTAGCAGATTGTAAAGTCGATGTGATATGTGAAAAGCCACTTGCTCGAAATTTAAAGGCTGCACAAGAAATCATTGATTATTGTAAGGAGAAAGAAGTGAAGCTCTTTGTAGGTCATGTCGTTCGCTTTTTCCCAGAATATAAGCGCGCCAAACAGATAGTAGAAGCAGGGAAAATTGGCAAGCCAGCAGTTGTAAATACGAAAAGGGGCGGGGGTTTTCCTTCTGCTTCTCGAGATTGGTATGCCGATTATAACAGCAGTGGGGGATTAGTGCTAGATTTAATGATTCACGATTTTGATTACTTACGCTGGTGCTTTGGCGAGGTAGAGCGAGTGTACGCAAAAAGTGCTCAAGGAAGAGCGATTGCGAAGTTAGATTATGCATTAGTAACCTTGCGATTTGAAAGTGGTGTGATTGCTCATTTGGAAGGAACATGGGCACATCAAAACTTTGCCACTAAATTTGAAATAGCTGGAAAAGACGGAATCATTCAATATGATAGTTCGAAAGTAGCTCCACTTGTGAAAGGCATTAATCAAAGTGCTACAGGTTCAGTCGGAGTTGCTGTTCCAGATAGTCCGTTAAAAGAAAATCCATATGTAACCGAATTAAAGCATTTTATTACATGTATCAAGAATAATGAAGAACCGATTGTAACCCCTCTAGATGCTTATAAAGCAATGGAAATTGCGTTAGCTGCTATTGAGTCGATCAAGCTTGGAAAAGTAGTAGAATTACGTGATCAAGAAATGGAGGTAAGAGTATGAGAGTAGGAATTATTAGTTTTGCTCATGGTCATGCATATAGTTATGCGGAGGCATTCAAGAAAATGGATGAAGTAGAGTTGGTAGGGATAGCAGATGACAATGAAGAGCGCGGTGTAGATGCTGCCATGAAATACAATACCAATTACTATCCAAACTATGAGGATCTTTTAGACCAGGATATAGAAGCTGTCATTATTACTTCTGAAAACTATAAACATCATGAACATGTGCTTGCTGCTGCGAAGAAAGGAAAACATATTCTATGCGAAAAGCCAATTGCTACAAACAAGAAGGATGCCGTTGAAATGATTGAGGTTTGTAAGGAAAATAACGTATTCTTGCAAATTGCCTTCCCTGTTCGATTTAGTACGCCAGTAGCGAAAGCGAAGCAGATTATTGAAGACGGAGAACTTGGAAGTATTATCGCTATTAAAGGGACGAATCGTGGTACAAATCCAGGTGGCTGGTTTGTGGAAAAAGAAAAATCTGGCGGTGGAGCCGTCATGGACCATACTGTTCACCTTGTGGATATTATGCGCTGGTATATGGGTTCTGATGTGAAGGAAGTATATGCGGAACTAGACAATCTTATTTCTGATATAGCTATTGATGATTGCGGAATTGTCACAATGGAATTTGAAAACAATGTATTTGCCTCCATTGATTGCAGTTGGTCGCGAAATAAAACATTTCCAACATGGGGAGACGTTACATTAGAGATTATTGGAACGAAAGGTACATTGTCAGTCGATGCTTTTGCACAAAAAACGGATGTATATAGCGTTGAAGGGGCACAATGGGATTTTTGGGGAGAGGATATGAACCAGGACCTAGTGGAAGACTTTGTTTCGAATGTGAAAAATGGAGTACCGCCAACTATTACAGGGGAAGATGGTCTAAAAGCAATGGAAGTTGCTCTTGCAGGCTATGAATCTGCGAAAAGAAAAGGCCCCGTATTAATTGAAAAGGAATTAATCTTATAGAAATACTGCTACTGCAATCCTTTAGGGAAGTCTATTTTGGGAGGAATAAACAATGCTAAAAGGGATTAATCAGTGGTGTTATCCAGATGATACGCCATTGGAGATAGTATTTAAGTATAGTCGTGACGCTGGGTTTGACGCGGTAGAGCTAAATGTTAGCATGGATGGCATTGGCCTAACGATGAATACATCTATGGAGGAGGCAAAGCAAATTCGAGAATTGGCAGACCATTATGACTTACAGCTGCAAAGTATTTCTACGAATCTATTATGGAAATTTCCCCTTTCCCATCAGGATGAAAAGGTGCGGGAACAAGGGAGAAAAGTGATTGAAAAACAAATAGAATTAGCGGCATATATTGGTGCAGATACCGTCCTTGTTGTCCCAGGTTTAGTCAATGAGGAAACTTCTTATCTTGATTGTTATATTCGCAGCCAAGAAGAGCTAAGAAAGGTCTTGCCGCTTGCTGAGAAACAAAATGTTCATATAGGAATCGAAAACGTATGGAATAAATTTTTGCTATCTCCACTCGAAATGGCCAGATATATTGATGAGTTCCATTCCGATTATATGGGTGCCTATTACGATGTCGGGAATACATTGCAATTTGGATATCCTGAACAATGGATTTCTATTTTAGGAGAGCGAATTCGAAAAATTCATGTTAAGGATTTCAAGCAAAGTGTAGGGAATATCACTGGTTTTGTCCCACTATTAGCAGGTGATGTGAATTGGGATAAAGTGTTCCAAGCACTTAAGCAGATAGGATATAAAGATACCGTTACTGCTGAAATACCAGCCTATGCATACGGACCAAAATACCTTGCCGAAGATACAGCAAAGCATCTAGATATTGTGTTAAATCAGGAAATGATCAACCATTAGAAGGGTGGAAGTCATGCGTAAAGTTCGAGTAGGTTTTATAGGTGTTGGTGGAATAGGATCGGTTCATTTGAAAAATATTGCTTTGAATGAACAGGCCGAAATGGTTGCAGTATGTGATATTTTGGAGGAACAGGCAATAGCTGTTGGAAAAAAATATACTATTCCTTCTTATACGGATGTAGATAAGATGCTAGAAGAAAATACAATGGATGCCCTATTTATATGTGTACCTCCATTTGCGCATGGCGATATCGAAGAAAAGGCAGCAGCAAAGGGCATTCATTTACTGGTAGAAAAACCAGTTGGCTTAGACTTGGAAACGGTGAAGAAAAAATATGAGGTCATTAAAAATTCCGGGATTATTTGTGCGACGGGCTACTGTTTGCGTTACCTGGATACAGTGGCGAAAGCAAAAGATTTTTTACAAGATAAAGAGATTGCGATGGTTAACGGCTATTATTTTACTAAATTTGTCCCAACACCGTGGTATCGTGAGCGCTCCAAATCTGGTGGACAATTAGTAGAACAAGCAACGCATACTTTGGATTTAATTCGATATTTAACAGGGGATATGGATAAAATCTATGCAAATATGAATTTATTAGTTACAAAGGATATGCCTAATATTGATATACCGGATGTCACTTCTGTTAATTTTACATTAAAGAACGGGGCAGTCGGCCATTTAAGCTGTTCCTTTATTCAACCAGATCACCGAATGGGGCTAGAAATTTTGGGGCAAGATTTCCGGGTTGCTGTTGATGGCTCTAATGTAACGATTACAGATAAATATTCAACAAGTACTTATCGGCCGAAGATGAATTATTATGAGGCGCAGGATCAAGCTTTTATTAAAGCTATCGCTACAAATCAGCCTGATTTCATTCTTTCATCCTATGAAAATGGCGTTCAAACATTGGCTGCTACGCTTGCGGCAAATAAATCGCAGGACACTGGGGAACCGATAGATTTAAAAGAATATTATGCTTCGGTGTGATTGTTCTTTTTCATGAGATTAATTAGAGAGCCGATACTTCATACCTATGCTGAAAAAAAACATCTAGATTAGCGGTGGTTGCAAGGGAAGAGGGCGCATAGGAATAAAGAAAAAAATCCCGTTTTAGGATGTTAATAGGAGGAAAAGTATGGCTGAATTAAATTTAAAGCATATTTACAAAATATATGATAAAGATTTGGCAGCAGTGAAAGATTTTAATCTACATATAAGGGATAAAGAATTTATCGTATTTGTAGGACCTTCAGGCTGTGGCAAATCGACGACATTAAGAATGGTGGCAGGGCTGGAGGAAATTTCAGAAGGTGAATTTTATATTGATGATGAACTAGTCAATGATATTGCCCCTAAAGATCGGGATATAGCAATGGTGTTCCAAAATTATGCTTTATATCCTCATATGAATGTCTTTGATAATATGGCATTTGGACTGAAGCTTCGCAAATTTCCTAAGGAAGAAATAAAGCGACGTGTAGAAGAAGCTGCTAAGATGCTTGGATTAGAGCCCTATTTAAAGCGAAAGCCGAAAGCACTATCTGGAGGGCAGCGGCAGCGTGTTGCTTTGGGGCGCGCGATTGTTAGGGATGCAAAGGTTTTTTTAATGGATGAGCCACTGTCTAATTTAGATGCGAAACTCCGTGTGCAAATGCGTGCAGAAATATCGAAGCTCCATCAAAGACTGCAGACTACAACGATTTATGTAACCCATGACCAAACAGAAGCAATGACGATGGCTACTCGATTGGTAGTAATGAAAGATGGCGTGATTCAACAGGTAGGAACACCAAAAGAGGTGTATGATCATCCCACAAATGTTTTTGTTGCAGGCTTTATTGGCTCACCAGCAATGAATTTCTTTACTGGCCGAATCGAAGGGAATTCCTTTATAACAGAGGGAGAAATCATTCATTTGCCAGAGGAAAAGATGGGAAAATTAACGGAATTTAAAAAATCAGGGCAAGATATCATCCTTGGTATTAGACCAGAGAATATTTATGTAAAACAAAATGATCAACAATCTTATGCACAAGTTAATGCAAAGGTTGATGTTGTGGAACTAATGGGAGCAGAAACCTTGCTTTATTCCTCCATTGGTGAGGACCATTCCTATGTAGCAAAAGTAGATGGCAGTACAAACGTAAAACCAGGCGAAACCATCCCATTTTACTTCGACATGGATAAATGTCACTTTTTTGATAAAGAAACCGAAGAGAAAATTTAGGGAATCAGGGGAACGATTCTTTGCTTCCAAATAGATTCGTTATGGAATCAGGTTTGTCTTTTTCAACGATTTTACGGAAGCCAAAGGAACGCTCCCCGATTCCTGCAAAAAAAATTATTTTATGTATTGACTAATTGGATAATTATGATATTATATTGATTGTAAACGCTTTAGTAATCGATTACTATAAAACGAATAGTAATTTTCATAAATATATATTCTTATAGAAATCGTTTACTATAAATGGAAGCTCATGATTTACAGAAGAGATACTCTTTTGGAATGATAGAAATCGATTACTATAAAGAGGTATAAGATTTCATGTAGTAAACCTCCTTTACAGGTATAGAAATCGATTTCTATGTTGAAAAGCACAGAAATCGCGGAAAGTAGTATCATTTATTCAAATAGAAATCGATTACTATGCAAGAGGTACAAGACAAAAAGGCAATGCAAAGCAACATGTACCATCATAGAAATCGATTACTATAAAAGCAATACTCCGCTTAAATGAATGTAATTACCAGAAGTGAAAATCAAAAGGAGGTAATTCATGTGACAGAATTAAACAATATGCAGCTTTTAAAAGAAGTAATGGAATTAGAAATTAAGGCAGTTCAAAGGATTAGAGACAGAATTGATGAGAAATTTGCAAAAGTAGTAGAGGAAATCTTACTTTGTAAAGGGAAAATCATTTTTCTAGGGGTAGGTAAATCGGGTCATATCGGAAAAAAACTGGCTGCAACATTTGCCAGCACAGGAACTCCAAGCTTTTTTGTCCATGCGACAGAAGCACTTCATGGAGATTTAGGCATGATTGAAAAAGATGATCTAGTCATTGCTATTTCAAATAGTGGCGAAACCAAAGAAATCTTAGCGCCGTTTCCATCTTTACGATTTATAGGATGTAAAATCATCGCTATGACTGGCAATAGTACTTCCACTCTTGCAAGAGAGAGTGATCTAATACTTGAAGTATATGTAGAAAAGGAAGCGGATCCATTAGGATTAGCACCTACTAGTAGTTCTACTACAGCACTTGTAGTTGGAGATGCAATTGCAATAACTGTTTCTCAATTGAAAAACTTTGGCAAACAGCAATTCGGTCTCTTTCATCCAGGCGGAAGTTTAGGTCAAAAGCTGATTAAAGATGGAATTATATCATAACATCGGAGTTGATTAAGTATGAAAAAAGTGTTGGTTATTGGCAGTTTTATGACAGACTTAGTTGTTCAAACAGATAGACTTCCTGTAGAGGGAGAAACAATCATCGGAAAATCCTTTCACCAATTTACTGGAGGAAAGGGAGCTAATCAAGCAGTAGCAGCAGCTAGGCTTGGCGGAAATGTGGAGATGATTGGGAAGCTAGGTAAGGATGATTTTGGAAAAGAACATATCCGTTCGCTACAAGAAGCAGGTGTTCAAAACCAGCATATTTTATTTGATGATCATGCGAGAACAGGCGTAGGCAACATTACCTTGGATAACAAAGGAAATAATCGAATTATTGTAGTACCTGGTGCGAATCTAGCATTAAATGAGCAAGAAGTAGAACAGCTAGAGGATGTAATCAGTGATGCTGATATCATCGTCCTTCAATTAGAAATACCTATTCAGACAGTGTACAAAACGATTGAAATAGCAAAGAAATATCAAAAGAAAGTGATTCTAAATCCAGCACCGGCACAGGCAATCGATCCAAATTTTGCGGATAAAGTAGATTATATTGCTCCAAACGAGTCAGAGGCATTTATTTTATCTGGAATTCAAGTAGACAATATGGAAATGACAAGAAAGGCTGCAGATAAATTATTATCTCAAGGGTATAAAAATGTCATTATTACGCTTGGAGAAAAAGGCGTCTTCTTTAAAAATCAGCATCAAGAAGAATATATAGAGGCATATAAAGTCGAGCCTATTGATACAACAGCAGCTGGGGATTCATTTGTAGGAGCATTTTCTTATGGCTTGTCTTTAGGATGGGAAGATAAACGCGCTTTAGAATTCGCTGTAGCGACTTCAGCAATTGCTGTAACTAGAATGGGAGCACAACCATCTCTTCCTACAAGAGAAGAGGTTGAGGAATTTATTCGGGTTCGAGAGTTAAACAAAGCGAGAGTATGATAAACCATCATAATGCTACTAGGAGGAGAGACAAATGTTAACGATTGAATGTTTACACCCAGCTTTATTAAAAGCAATTGCAGGCTGTGGGCATGGGGATAAGATTCTTATTACAGATGGGAATTATCCTTTACATTCCTGCACAAATGAAAAAACGGAAGAAATCTATCTGGCGCTATCTGCTGATTTACCTACTGTAACAGATGTTTTGAATGTATTAGTGAATACAATGAATTTTGAAAAAGCGGAAGTGATGACTCCAGATGAAGAAAAGGAACCGGAAATATACGGGGAATTTAGATCCTTATTAAAGACGGAGGAGCTATCCAAATTAACTAGACATGAATTTTATGAAGCTTCTAAGCAGGAAAATGTCATTGTGGGAATCAATACAGGAGAAACACGAATTTATGCAAATATTTTATTAACAGTGGGAGTCAGATAATTCGTTTCTTAAAAGTTCTGTCTTGTTCATGATATAATAACGACAATATTATGAAAAGGACTGGACATTTAAATGAAGAAAAAAGCAACCATAAAAGATGTTGCCAAAATGGCGAATGTTTCAACTGCAACCGTTTCAAGGGTTTTAAACAACAATTATCCTGTAAGTGAAGAAGTAATGGAGAAGGTACTAAGTGCAATGAATGAATTAGAGTATAAACCTAGCTCTATTGCTAGAAGCTTAAGGATAAATAAATCCAATTTGGTAGCAATAGTTGTTGCAGATATTAGAAATCCCTATTATGCGTCCATAGCTAGAGAGATAGACAATATATTATTCCATGAAGGATACAATTTAATACTTTGCAGCACGGATGAATCCCCTGATAAAGAAAGAAAGGTATTAGATTTGTTAATCAAAAAGAATGTAGATGCAGTTGCTATTTCTCCATGTGTGAAAGATACGACAAATATTACGGAGCTTCTTCAAGAAGACATATATACCATTCTAATAGATAGAAAAATACCTTCTTTGCATTTGCCTTTTATCGGAGGAAATAATTTTGAGGATAGCTATTTATTGACAGAGCATTTAATAAAAAAAGGACACCGACAAATAGCAATAATGGTTGGTTCGCTGGATAATAGCACAGGGGAAGAAAGATTTAATGGCTATAAAAAAGCCTTGGAGAACTACCAATTGCCATACATTGAAGAGTTAGTTTTACCTGGTGATTTTATAGAGGATAAGGCTTTCGCTTCCATGGATCAATTTTTTTCCACTCAGGATAGCAAGGAACCGATTGCAATAGTAAGTTGTAATAACTTAATGACAGAGGGCATTATGAAAGCTGCCAAAAAGCATAATAAAAGGATACCTGAGGATTTGTCCCTCGTCTCTTTTGGCGAAATTGAAAGCCAAGAATTGATTGTCCCAAAGGTAACTTGTATTAAACAAAATGTTAGATCCATTGGTAAGCATGTTGCAAAAATGATATCTGACCAATTAAATGGAATGGAAAATACAAATAAAGAATATATCATCAAAAATGATTTTATAGAAGGCACTTCTGTGCAGGAAATGGCAACATAATAAGGGAGGTATATCCATCATATCTCCTTTATCGCACAAACCAAATATCCTATACTTGGTTCTGGTTTGTTCTGCACAGAATGTAAGCGTTTTATATATTGGTGATAAATGGAGAGGTGGTTTCAATAATGAAAAATGGTAAAATTCTTCAGACTCCCGAAGGTTATCTAAACAAAATGCCAATATTCCAATTTATATTAGTTTCTGTGCTTTTTGCTTTATGGGGGGCTGCATCAGCGCTAAATGATATATTAATTACCCAATTTAAAACCGTTTTTTCTTTAAGTGACTTTGCTACTGCTTTTGTTCAAAGTGCTTTTTATGGTGGATATTTTCTACTCGCACTGCCAGCATCTCTTTTAATTAAAAAAACTAGCTATCAAGTAGCCATAATATGCGGATTGTTTTTCTATATCGTGGGATGTTATTTATTCTTTCCTGCATCCAGCATGGCAACGTATGGAATGTTTTTATTAGCAATCTTTATCCTTGCCCTTGGCTTAAGCTTTTTGGAAACGTCAGCGAATACTTTTAGTTCGATGCTCGGTCCTAAAGATTCAGCAACCTTGCGTTTAAATATTAGTCAGACGTTTAATCCAATCGGATGTATATTAGGGATTGTGCTTGGTAAATATCTTGTTTTTAGTGATGGCGCAAGTTTAGAGGAACAAATGGCTGGGATGAGTGCAAACGAAGCACAGGCATTTGGATTAGAGATGTTACAGAATACACTTGCACCGTATAAGTATATTCTAGCCGTCTTAATAGTAATGCTAGTATTATTTATTGTAGTTAAATTTCCAAAATGTAAAACACAAGCTATTGTTCCAAATGTGAAGGATAAATCAGCAGGATTTAAAGAAACGCTCAAAGTCTTATCGAAAAATACCCGATTTAAAAAAGGAGTATTGGCTCAGTTTTTCTATATGGGTGTTCAAGTTGGAGTATGGTCCTTTACCATTCGATTAGCCTTAGACATGCATTCCGATTTGAATGAACGTGTTGCATCCAATTATATGATTATCAGCTATGTGGCCTTTTTCGTTGGAAGATTCCTAGCAAATTTCTTGATCGCTCGCTATTCTTCTACTCGTGTTCTATTTATCTATTCAACTATTGGATCGATTGTCTTGGCATATGCCTCTATTGTACCGAATGTAACAGCTATTTATGCAGCTGTATTTGTAAGCGTATTATTTGGTCCATGCTGGCCAACCATATTTGCCCATACACTCGAAGTAGTAGAAGACAAACGACATGTAGAAATGGCCGGAGCTATCATTGTTATGGCAATTGTCGGAGGGGCTATTATTCCAGCAGTACAAGGCCTTGTATCCGATTTATTAGGATCAATGCAATGGTCCTTCATGATTCCAACAATATGCTTCGCCTACGTAGCATACTATTTCTATAAAGAATCAAAAATCGAAAAGACAGAAAGGGAAAAATCCATTTTGTCTGCTTAAGTGGGACGATCTCTTGCTACCAAATAGAATTCTATGGAATCAGCCTAGTAAAATAACCAACTTCTATTTTTATGAAGTTGGTTATTTTACTAGTGTGAATGGTTAGTCTTCTAGTTGATTTTTGAAATAGATTCTTTAATTAATAAGGATGGTTCGAGTTTGATTTTTATTTTTTCAGATAGAGGAACTTTTCCTTCAATCTTATCTATTAAAACTTCACATGCTTTTCTGCCTATTTCTTCAATTGGAGTAGAAATGGTAGTCAATGGAGGATCGATAATGGAACCTAAATAAACGCCTTCATAGCCTCCTATAGAAATTTGCTGAGGTATTTTTATGCCAAGTTTCTTAACAACAATATAAACAAATGAGGCGGTAATATCGTTACAGACAAATAAAGCAGTAGGAGGGTTATCCTTCGTAATACATTCTACCAGTTCTTGATTTTCTTTAACTAGATTGTCGTTATTGGTTTTATTATAGTTTTGGTTATTAAAAGGAACTATTAATTTTTCATCTATTTCAATTCCATGATCTTTAAGTGCTTTCATATAACCATCTTTCCTTGTTACTACTTCAGAAGATTCCTTTAAATGGGTATCATAAACAAAGGCAATTCTGGTATGACCGGCATCAATTATATGTTTTGTCATATTATAGCCACCAGCGAAATCATTGCAAATTACGTAGTCTGTGTCTAAATCAGGGAAATATTTAGTATAAAGAACAAAGGGAATATTTTTCTTTTGTAACTCTTTATAAGTGGAACTGTTATTGCAATGAAAAGCAAGATAGCCATCTACCATCATATTATTATATTTATTTATTAGAGATTTTTCTATAACAGGATCACATTCTGCTGGACCAATAGAAATAGTATAGCCTCGCTCTAGCGCATAAGGAATGGCCCCTTTAATGAATAAATTTTGATAATCATCATGTAAGTAACCTCCAATGATTAGACCAATATTATGAGAGCGTCCAGTGGTTAAGCCTTGTGCTATACGATTAGGAGTATAGCCTAATTTATTAGCAATTTCTTTAATATGATTAGATGTGCTTTCTCTAATGGAAGAATCTCCTCTTAATGCAAGCGAAACAGACATTTTAGAGACTCCTGCAATTTTTGCGATATCATCTAATGTAACACGTTTATTGATAGGAACTCACCTTCTTATAGGAATTTTAACGGTAAAGTTATTGTATTATATCTTTGTATGGAAGACAAGGTCAGCACAAGAGTAAAAAAGAGAAAAAAACTATTTTGAAAATGCTTACAAAATAATATTGAATTCTAAAATAATCTATGTTACATTTACTTTACCGATAAAATTATAAAAGAGCTATATTTTTTTACCTATTTACTTTATCGGTAAAATTAAAAAGGAGGATCTTGTATGTTTAATGGTTTTGGGATGGGATTAGGTCAATTATCTCGTTTATCTCATGCAAAAACTCGATCTATCAGTCCTGAGAATTTTAATGGCGATAAAGGTAAGGCAGGTGCGGCCACAGATGGAACTGGAGCGGCATGTGCAAGAGACTTAGGACAAGGTTGGAAAGTATCTCCTTCTGTATTAATAAATAAACAATCAACTTTTACTATGGCTGAAATTCAAGAAACTGGTGTCATTCAGCATATTTGGTTGACTTGTCATCCTGATGCATGGAGAAAGTTGATCATTCGTTTTTATTGGGATGAAGAAGAGCAGCCCTCTGTTGAAGTGCCGATAGGAGATTTCTTTTGCAATGGATGGTGTGAGCGCAGTAATGTAAACTCCTTGCCGATTGCAGTAAACCCTGCTGGAGGAATGAATAGTTATTGGGAAATGCCCTTTCTTAAAGCAGCAAAAATAACAGTGGAAAATATTTCAAATGATGACATTATTCTTTATTATCAAGTGGACTATACTTTGACAGAGTTGCCAGAAGATGTTGCCTACTTTCATGCACAATGGAAAAGAAGCAATCCTGTCAATTATAAAGACGTACATACCATTGTTGATAACATAAAAGGACACGGTCATTATGTTGGAACATATATAGCTTGGCAGGTCAATAGTTGTGGCTGGTGGGGCGAAGGAGAAATTAAGTTTTATTTAGATGGAGATAAGGACTTTCCAACTATCTGTGGAACAGGAACGGAAGATTATTTTGGTGGTGCATGGAATTGGGAGCAGCCAAAAGGAGAATATTGTACATATTCTACCCCCTATTTAGGTATGCATCAGGTTATTAAACCAGACGGACTTTATCGCAGCCAGCAAAGGTTTGGGATGTATCGCTGGCACGTAATGGATCCGATTCGATTTGAGAAGGAGCTTAAAGTAACGATACAGGCATTAGGCTGGCGGTCGGAGGGAAGATATTTACCATTGCAGGATGACATTGCTTCTGTTGCTTATTGGTATCAGGCAGAACCTCATCACCCGTATCAAAGAATGCCAGGCAAGGACGATTTAGAGGTTATATAATCTACTAAGTTTGTATTTGCGAAATAATTTATTTTGCAAAAGCACTATTTATGGGACGGAGGATTCTTTACATGAATGGAACATCATTAAGAGATTTATATAAGATGAGAAAAGGAAGTAGCAAACGAGCTTCGAGCTATGATACAACTGGTGGAAATAGAGATTATCTAAAGGTATATCCTGGAGACATTATTGACATATGTAATATACAAGGGTCAGGGTGTATAACACATATTTGGATGACAATGGCCCCTCTAGAAGATGAGGGAGTAGAAGAGTTTCTTCATCGAAAAGTTGTTTTAAGAATGTACTGGGATGGAGAAGAAAACCCAAGTGTGCAGGCACCAATTGGTGATTTCTTTGGTATGGGACATGGTATTACGCGGAACTTTAGCTCTGCTCCTTTAGCAATGAGTCCTGAAGACGGTCGCTCTTTAAATAGTTTTTTCCCAATGCCATTTGGAAAACAAGCACGGATAGAAATAGAATGTAATACAGAGAAACCAATTAAATTCTACTATTATATAGACCATGAATTATATAAGGAAGAGATAGATAGTCCTCTTCGCTTTCATGCATTATGGAAAAGAGAATTAACGGATGGAATCAAAGATGATGTTTCAAACGCTATGTTTGAATTTGGTGGGAAAAATACATCTGGAGACGGAAATTATGTCTTTTTTGAAGCGGAAGGAAAAGGTCATTATGTTGGTTGTAACTTGAATATTCATAATCTACGAATGACAAGAGAATGGAATTGGTATGGCGAAGGAGATGATATGATTTTTATTGATGGAGAACCATGGCCACCATCCCTTCATGGAACGGGAATGGAGGATTACTTCAATACAGCTTGGTGTCCAACTCAAGAATATCATTCTCCCTATCATGGAATCATCCTTGGAGGCGGTCCCAATTGGTCTGGCAAAGTTTCTTATTATCGTTTTCATATTCAAGATCCAATAATGTTTGATAAATCGATTAAAGTGACGATTGAGCATGGTCACAATAATAATCGTAGTGATGATTATTCAAGCACGGCTTATTGGTATCAAACAGAGCCGCATAAAGATCATCCGATTATTCTACCTGTGTCCAAAAGACTTCCATTAGCAGATATTCTAGCTTTTAATACGGATGATTTAAAGAAGTGTTTTGATTACTAACCGCTTTTATACATTTTGTTGAGAAGTAATAGAATAATAAACTAGATTGCGAATCAAAACATATAGTTTTAATAGAACACTATGTGTAAACGATTACACATAGTGTTCTAACAAACAATAAGAGAATTTTGAATGTCTCTAGTTAAGCTATTTGCTTTGTATAAGAGATTATTTTAGTAATTAAAAAAAATAGATGGATATGGTGGAGGTAAATAAGATGAAAAATTGGAAACGATTATTATTTTTTAGTTTAGCTTTATCTCTTATGATCATGGGAGGGTGTTCATCTAAAAGTTCAGGTGATTCAGAGAAAGTAGTAAAGCTTAGCTTTTGGGATTTCCATACAGAAGTAGAGAAGGAATTTTTTGAAGGTTTAGTAAAGGAATATAACGACATGCAGGATGAAGTTCAAATAGAATATTCTACATTTAATCAAAGTGACTACTCTAATACGAAGCTCCCAGTAGCCTTTGCTAACAACGAGGGGCCGGATATTTTTATGACTAGTCCTGGGGACTTTCAAAAATATTCAGATGCTGGTCTATTGGCAGATCTTTCCCCTTACTTTCCAGATAATGTGAAAGAGGATTTTCTGCCTTCTGCATTAGAGGAAGTAACAGTAGATGGCAAGGTGCTTGCACTTCCATATGAGATGGAGTTACTTGGCTTGTATTACAACAAGACAATGTTGAAAGAAGCGAATGTTGAAGTTCCAAAAACATGGGATGAGTTATTGGAAGCAGCTGAAAAGCTAACAACAGACGACGTTGCAGGTATCGTACTTCCAACTGACAAGGGACCTTATTTAAACTTTATATGGTATCCATTTTTATGGCAAAACGGTGGAAGTGTATTAAATGAGGCAGGAACAGAATCTACATTTAATACACCTGAAGTAGCTGAAGCCTTAGATATTTGGGGAGCATTTTTCAAAGAAGGATATGCACCAAGTAAGTTACAATATGGTCCAACGGAAATCTCCAATTTAGGGAATAAAACTGCAGCAATGCAAATTGTTGGAACATGGGCAATTCCAGTATTGGAAAGAGAGTTTTCAGATCTTGATATTGGTTTAACTCAAATCCCTATTCCAGTAGACGGTGTATCAGCTACAGCAGCAGGAGGATGGAAGTTTGCTGTTAATGCGAAAAGTGATCATGCAAAAGAAGCAGCTAAATTTGTTATGTGGGCAGTTGGAGATGATAAAGAAAGACCTTTAGAATTTGTAACAGAATCAAAATTTGCTTATCCAGCGCGTCAATCTGTTGTAGAAGAAGGAGAACAGTTTTACAATCAAGGACTTCGACAAGTATTTACGGAAGAAATATATGAATCAGCAATTCCAGAACCAAAATACGGTCCGGAAATTGTAGATGCAGTAGGAGAAGCATTACAAAATGTCATGTTTAATGATATGAGCGGTAAAGAGGCTGCTGAAATTGCACATAAAAAAATCCAAGATATCCTTGATAGGAAGTAAAAGGCATTTGGTTTTAGGATGGCTCAAATATATGAACATTTTGAGCCATCCTATAGAGTATTAAAATACCTCGAAAAATAGCGAGGAGGAATAGTCAATGAATAAAAATCGAAAAAAACGGAATGAAATACTGACCGCGTATGCCTTTCTTCTACCAGACTTTTTAGGATTAACAATCTTTGTTGTTTGCCCTATCATTTATGCCTTTTATATAAGTCTTCATGATTGGAATGCTTTAAGCCCTAAAGTATTTATCGGGTTTGATAATTATATAGAAATGGTTTCTGATGAAAGATGGTGGGCATCCTTAAGTAGAACGTTTCGTTTTACTTTAATCTATGTACCAGCTTTATATTGCTTATCTTTGTTTTTTGCAGTTGGATTAAATAGTTTAAAACGAAAATATCAAAGTATAGCTCGAACCATGTTTTTACTTCCTTTTGCTATAACTTCTGTAATCTCAGCAGTTGTCTGGATGTTTTTATATGATCCTCGAAAAGGGGTAATTAACCAGACACTTTCATCACTAGGTTTTGAAAAGCTAGATTTCTTAGGATCTACTGATCAGGCTTTGGTATCAGTCGTTGTGGTAGTTCTTTGGATCAATTTGGGATACAATATGATGATATTTATGTCGTCAATTAAAGAAATACCATTAGAATTCTATGAAGCAGCAAAAATAGATGGGGCAACAGGTTGGAAGTCATTTAGGTATATTACGTTTCCATTGCTTAAGGGAACAAGTCTATTTATTTTAGTTACTACAATGATTACATCCTTTACTGTATTTGATCAAATTATGGTAATGACAAAGGGCGGTCCAGCTAGCTCTAGTGAAGTAAGTGTACTTTATATTTATAAGCAAGGATTTGAATTTCTAAATATGGGTTATGCTTCTGCACTCGCCGTTGTATTATTCTTTATTCTATTTGTTCTATCCTTTTCATTATTTAAATTATCAAATAAAAAAGAATAGGAGGTCTAAAAAACAATGAAAGCACAAAAGATCTCTATCACTATCTTTATGATTGTTTGTGCACTTCTCATGGTTGCACCAATTTACTTTTTAGTTGTAAGCGCAATCAAAACGCCTGATTCCGTTTTTGATTTAGGTTTCGGTCTAAGTGATTTTACACTTGACAATATTAAAGAAGTACTTTTGGAAACGAATATACTTAGAGCTATATGGAATTCTTTAATTGTTTCAGTAACTGTTACTGTAATTGCCATGCTGTTTCATGCCATGGCAGGATATGCATTAGCAAGGCTGAACTTTCCAGGAAAATCTTTTGCATTTGGATATATAATGAGTTCATTAATGGTCCCATTTTCAGTGATTATGGTCCCATTGTATATGGTAGTACAAAGCCTAGGAATGACCAATTCATATTTAGGGCTCATAGTTCCAATGATCTTTAATGCCTATGGAATTTTTTTGTTTCGCCAGTTTTACCTTGAATTTCCTAAGGAATTAGAAGAAGCAGCTTATGTAGAAGGGTTATCGAAAGCTGGAACATTTTTTAAACTTGTCTTTCCATTATCTAAACCTGTCATTATTCCTTTAACAATTGGTTTCTTTACAGCCAATTGGAACAACTATTTATGGCCACTCATTATTAATCAGAGGGAAGAACTTAATGTAGTTCAGGTAGCATTAGCTAATATTGTTGGTGGTGGATATGAAACGCCTTGGAATATTGTATTAGCTGCCGCTTTAATTTCTGCAATTCCAACTTTTTTACTGTTCTTTTTAGTACAACGACAGTTAGTTGAAGGTATAAAGACAACTGGTATTAAATAATAGAGGAATTGAATTTACTAGAAACTTAGACTAAAACAACGACTAAAACTGAATGTTAATTCATTGCCAATGGATTGATATTCATCCCCTAGTTAAGATAATATCGATAGTAACTGAAACAGATAGAAGCCATCTTTTAGAATGAATTTATCAAATATGGGGATGAGTTAATTGAATAATGTAACGATAAAGGATATTGCGAACGAATTAGGGGTATCTACAGCAACCGTTTCTAGGGTTCTTAATAATAATGGATATGCAAGTTCTGAAATAAGAGAAAAAGTTTTATCAACTGCAAAGAAATTAAATTATCGGCCAAACGCACTTGCCAGAAGTTTAAAAAAGCATCAAACATATACAATCGGTGTGGTTATTCCTGATATTTCTAATCCGTATTTCATGAAAATTTCTAAGGGGATTGAGGATACAGTTAATCCACATGGATATCATTTTATATTTGCAAGCGGAGAGGAAAATGCAATAAAAGAAAAAGAGGTACTAAATATTTTATTTGAAAAACGAGTAGACGCTATTGTGCTCGCAACCTCTGGTCAAAATGAAAAAACAATTGAGAAAATTATTAGCAGTGGTATTCCCATTATTCTAGTAGATAGGGAATTAAAGGATAATCAACAACCCATTGATTATATAGGGGAAGATAATTTTAAGACAGCATATGAGCTAACCAATTATCTTTTAGAGCAAGGACATACAAGGCTTGGTATAGTTAATGGTTCTTTTCAAGTAAGCACTGGATATGAACGATTTAGCGGATTTAAAATGGCAATGGAAGAACATGGCTTACAAGAGAATCCAGATTTAATTTATTATGGAAACTTTCATCAATCTGATGGGGAAAATGCTGCTAAACAGTTCTTTAACAGACAGGATAAGCCAACAGCAGTTATATCTTTTAATAATACGATGTCTTTTGGAGTTCTCCTGCAATTGACTAAAATGGGATATACACTTCCAAATGATGTAGTTTTAGCTTCCTTTGGTGAAATAGAGGCTGCACAAATATTGAAATCGCCAGGAATTATATATGTCAATCAGTCACCCTATAAAATGGGAGTCAGAGTGGGGGAAATATTATTAAGGAGATTATTGAATGCAAAAGAGGAAGCCGTTATAGAAAAATTCATGCCCGAAATATTAATTTATTAAATGTTTTTTCTCTAGAATGTTTATTTTTGTATAGATTAGTTATCTTTCTTAATCTATTAAAATTGCGTATTACATCTCGTGTAAACGATTACACACATGTGTCAGCTAGCAGCAGAAAACGGCTTGTTACTTACTCTAGGCAGAAAGAAATGCATGTTTAGAAGTGGTATCAGTATAATGATATTTACTATTTAGGGAGGGATTTCCATGTCGATTTTGTATGAAATGAAAAGAGTAATGGAATTAGAGGCATCTTCAATTATGGCGCTTTCTGAGAAAATTGGTTCTAATTATGAAGTGGCTGTTAACCTAATTCATAATTGTAAGGGAAAGGTAGTTGTTACTGGGGTAGGTAAGTCTGGGCATGTTGGCAAAAAAATTGCAGCTTCATTAGCAAGTACAGGAACGCCAGCCTTTTTTGTACATAGTACAGAAGGAGTGCATGGGGATTTAGGGATGATTCAAAAAGATGATGTAGTGATATTGATATCCAATAGTGGTGAAACACAAGAAGTACTTAATTTATTACCTTCTTTAGATAAAATTGGATCAAAAAAGATAGTAATTACATCTAAATCTGAATCGACATTAGCAAAAGCATGTGATACTTATTTAGCCTATGAATATGAGAAAGAGGCAGACCATTTAAGACTTGCACCAACTACTAGCTCAACAATTACATTAGTCATTGGTGATGCTTTGGCTGTAGCATTATCTATATTAAAAGACTTTAAGAAGGAAGAATTTCATCTATTTCATCCTGGTGGCAGTTTAGGAAAACATTTAACAAATGAACTTTAAAAAGGGGGAAATACAATGGGGATTCTTGTTATAGGAAGTTTTATGATGGATTTAATTGTTCGCACACCACGTGCTCCTCATAATGGAGAAACGATTATTGGGAAGAATTTTTCCCAGCTACCAGGAGGGAAAGGGGCGAATCAAGCAGTAGCAGCTGCAAGACTTGGCGGAAAAGTTATTATGGCTGGTAAAGTAGGAACTGATGAATTTGGAAAAAAAGCATTATCAACTCTTATGAAAGAAAAGGTAGATATCCAACATATTCAGCAGGATAGCAAAAGTCCGACGGGAATTGGATTTATCACGCTTGAAGAAAATGGGGATAATCGAATCATTGTAGTTCCAGGTGCTAACATGAATTTTAAAATTCAAGATTTAGATACTATTAAAAGTCTAATAAGAAATGCAGAAATTATTGTTCTTCAGTTGGAGATGGACCTTGAAATGATTGAACAGGCAGTTTCTTATGCGGCTAGTTTTGAAGTACCAGTGATTTTGAATCCTGCTCCTGCCCAGTATTTAAGCGATGGTTTACTTAGAAAAGTAACCTATCTTACTCCAAATGAAACGGAAGCAGAAATCTTAACAGGTGTAAAAATTAATTCGTTGCAAGATGCTGAGGAAGCTGGCAGAATCCTTATAGAAAAAGGAGTAAAAAATGTTATTATTACTCTAGCTGAAAAGGGATCATTAATTGTAACAGAAAAGGAAATCTGCCATATACCTAGCTATCATGTAGATTTAGTAGATTCTGTTGCAGCAGGGGATTCTTTTAATGGAGCATTAGCGGTTGGAATTACAGATAGAAAACCACTGAAGGAAGTCGTGAAATTTGCTAATGCGGTAGGAGCATTAACCGTTACAAAAGAAGGAGCTATACCATCTTTGCCTAGCTATGAAGAAGTAAAAGATTTTATGGGGAAAGTAAAGAATTAGAAACTTATTCTTAGCATTTGTGTAATCGATTACAAAAATGCTAACTAGTAGCCTTGCTGGATAAAAATCTAGAAGGCTTTTTTCTTCCCTGTTGATTATGCAAGGTTAACATAGGGACAGTGGTTTTGCTACTTCTTGCATTTATTTGCTATAGCGTTAAGGAGGGATGAATTAGAACCTTCCCTCTGTTTCCCTAACAATTCTTTCGCAAATTTCATGTGTTTTCAATGAGTCGTCAATTGATGGATCTGGGAATTTATTGTTTTGAATACAATCGATAAAATGGTCGATTATCTGATAAAATCCACGTTTATATAGGGTCGGTTCCCAGTCTCCAAATTTAGAAATGTGGATTTCTTTGTTATGGAAGTGGGTTGTCTCAACAAGGCTGTTTACAACATATTTATCCTTTCCTGTGGAATATTCAATAATTTCTTCAGTTACGCCGCCATTTCGGTTCATTATTCCAATTGAAATGCAGCCTTCTCCAATAAGTTGGATTACTAAGCTATTCAGCGTTTCTCCTTCTTTTAGGCATTCTACCTTTACATCTTTTACTTCAGTACCCATCAAAAATCTAAGGGTATCTATGACGTGAATAAAATCCTCTACAACAAATCTTCTTATATAGTCTGGTGCAGCATAGCGATTTTTTTGCATAAGAATGAGATTTCCTTTCCCAAGTTCCCGTAATTCCTTCACTTTTGGGATAAATCTTCTGTTGAATCCAACCATTGCTATTTTACCAGTTTGTTTGGCGAGGTTTACAATTCTCTTTGTTTCCTGATAATCCAATGAAATAGGCTTATCAATGTATATATGTATACCATTTGCCAACAATTTTTCTGCTATTTCAAAATGAGCTTCTGTAGCTGTACTGATAAATGCTGCATCAATTTTTTTGTTAATTAGTTCATCAACCGTTCGAACCGTTTCCTCTATTCGATATTTCTTAGATAGTTTGTTTAGTGTATCCTCATTTCTTGTACACAGAACGAGTTCAATCTCTTCCTTTTCAGACAGTACAGGCAAGTAAGCTTTTTTCGCAATATCTCCCAATCCAATTAGACCAATTTTCAATGTATTCACCTCAATAAGTATGTCGATTTATTTCTAGTATAGTATAAAGAATGGTTTGGAACCAAGGATAGAACAGTGAGGATGTTGAAACATATTGTATGTTTTTACAAATGTTGTCGATAAAGTAAGCTTAAATAGAAAATTTCCTTAAATTCCAATAAATAGGAAAAAAAGTACTGCTAATTAATTGGAAAAATAATCAAAAAGACTTATTTTTTTCTACTAGATTCGAGTTATAATAATATTAACATTTAGAGTATTTTGGAGTATTAAGAAACATTAAATGTATAAATACACTATATTTAAATAGGGATAGATCATTTTCTGTTACACAAAACATTATTTTTCTACAAAAAAGCTTCATTTTTTGATAGATGATAGATATCGTCATAATCTTTACTTGATGAATATTGGTAGTAACTAACCCCAATATCAGATAAGGAGGAGCCATTTGAGATTTTTTCGTAAATACCCATGTACCATGCAACATGACGCTTCAGATTGTGCTGCAGCTGTTATGTCGACCATTTTACTAGAATACAAGAGTGAAATGTCTATCATGAAATTAAGGGAGATCATTGGTACAGATGCATATGGGACAAGTGTAAAAGGAATAGTAGATGGATTTGAGAAATTGAATTTTAATGTAAGGGCCATCAGGACAACGGCAAAGGACATAACAGATGATATTACGCTCCCTGCCATAGCACATATGAATTTGATGGAAGGACTAAATCATTTTGTAGTAATACATAAAGTTTTAAAAAATGACCGACTTCTCATTGCTGATCCAAATGAGGGGCTAAAAAAAATGGACTTAGATGAATTTGAAAAGTCATTTTCGGGTGTACTTATATTAATGATACCGACTAGTGAATTTGAAAAAATATCATATAAAAATAAAGGGTTATTAGATTTATTTCTTGCTTTGATCGTACCGCAGAAGCGTCTATTATTTACCATTATTCTATCTTCTTTATTATTAAGTGTTATTGGAATTCTTTCTAGTCTATTCACAAAAATTTTGATGGATGAGATAATTCCCTTTCAATTAAAAAATAGCTTATATATCTTTCTGGTTATTTTTGGTGTAGTTACATTAGTGCAAAATCTTTTAACTGCTTTTAGACAGCATATCCTGTTGTACTTATCAAGGAAAGTCGATATACCTGTTTTATTAGGTTACTATAATCATATTATTCATTTACCCTATCAGTTTTTTGCTACACGAAAAGTTGGAGATATAATTACTAGATTTCAAGATGCGATGACTATTAAGGACATTTTTACAACAGTTTCCATCTCGTTAGTGATGGATATTCTTCTTGCCGGTGTTACTGGCATTGTTCTGTGGAATTTGAATAATAAATTATTCGCTATTTTGCTAATAATGGTTGCTATAAATATAGTATTAATTTATTTCTTTAAAAAACCTTATAAAAAGTTAAATCAAGAGCAAATGGAAGCGGGAGCGATGCTAAATTCCCAATTGATTGAATCAATGAAGAATATTGAAACGATTAAGTCACAAGGGGATGAAAAGGCACAAATTAATAGATTAGAAAATAAATTTGTATCCGTTCTTAAGATAGATTATCGAGAGGGAGTACTTACGAATATTCAAGGGATTATTTCAATGTTTGTTAATTCTCTTGGTAATTTGATATTCATGGGAATTGGAGCTATCAGCATTATTAATGGAAATATGAGTATCGGAGATTTACTCGTTTTTCAGACTTTAAGTCAATACTTTACTGAACCAATTCAAAGTCTTGTATCTTTACAATTAACTTTTCAGGAAGCCCAGATTGCAATGAAGCGATTGAGCGAATTAATGACCATTGAACGTGAAGATAGTAAAAAGGATTTAATCTCAGAAGTAGAGATGAATGGGGATATATCCTTTAAAAATGTTACATTTGCCTATGGATCTAGACCACCTATTATTGAAAATTTGAATTTAACCATTCCACAGGGGGCAAAAGTTGCTTTCGTTGGCGAAAGTGGTGCTGGGAAAAGTACAATTTCTCGCATGCTATTAAAATTTATGTCTCCACAGGAAGGGAAAATATCTATTTCAGGATATGATATTCAAGATATTAACTATCATTATTTAAGATCTCGGATTGCATATATTCCTCAAAATATAGAATTATTCTCAGGGACTATTATTGAAAATTTAAGAGTTGGAAATCCAAAAGCTACATATGAGGAAATGGTTTTAGCTTGCAAAAAATCTGGGGCAAATGAATTTATAGAAAAGCTTCAAAATCGTTATGGTACCTTTGTAGAAGAAGGGGGAAGTAACTTCTCTGGGGGAGAAAAGCAACGAATTGCTATTGCAAGATCGATTATCACGAACCCAGATATTTTTATCTTTGATGAGGCGACATCTAACCTAGATTCCTTTAGTGAGAATAAAATTCAGAATATTATTTTTAATCAAAAAAACAAGAAAACTACCATTATAATTGCCCATCGGCTCTCAACAATCATCCACTGTGACATCATTTACTATGTTGAAGATGGTCGAATAGTAGAAAGAGGTACACATAAAGAGCTTATGGAGCTTAATGGAAAATATGCAAAAATGGCTGCTCACCAAATGAGTAATGAGACACCTACTATCATTCCAACTCTAGAAAACGAACAAATGGTTTATGAGTAAACAAAGTCTGTTTGAAAGTTTATTGCATGATATACTGTGCCATTTGGTACTTTATATAAATCCATAGAAAAAATGAAAAGGAGGAATTCACTATGGAACTAGTTTTACCAAAGCAATATGTAGAGTTAGAGCAAGAAGAAATGGAATATTTGGATGGAGGAGTAGATTGGGGGAAGGCTAAATCATTTGCATTAGGCTTTATAACTGCAGGAGTTGCTGCACTTGCTAAAAGTGCTGTTTCTAAAAGTGCGGTTGGAGCAGTAATGAACAGTGCAGCAGGATGGTTAGCAGGAGCTATTGATTCAGCTATATTATGGTGCTGGTATAATCCATGGCTGGCTGCAGGAATTGCTGTTGCTTTTGCGGGTACTGTTGCAGGGATTTATGTCCTTGGTAAAAAGAAAGGCAAGTGGAAGTAATACCATCTATTTAGAGGGTTTAATTTTGGCTTGCTAGAAATACTAGGATAACGGTTAAAACTAGCATCCTTTTGTACCATAAGTAATAAAAAAACAATACTTAGTTTTCAATTTATTAAGTATACTTTGTGGGCACATCTACTACTAATTTTTTAAAAAATAGTAGTAGAAAAGTGCCTGCATTATTTAAAATTCTGCAGTTAGGAAAGTGAGCGGAAAATATGGATTTCATTTTTGATTTATTCGTAATATTGCTTATTGCTATACCAATTTACCTGTTTATACGGATTATAATTATTGCCTTAAATAAAAAGCTTCCCTGGATGGAAAAGTTGCATGAAAAAATCAATGATTCTGGAAAGGAAAAAGCAATATTTTCGATTGTTTTCTTCTTATGTGGAATTATAAGCTTCTTATTATCTGAAATTTATTCTTTTAGTAATTTGCAATTAGGATCTGTTTTAGGGATATTTCTGGGAGTATCGAATATATTTGATTCCAAAATGTTAAAGAAATAAGATACTAAATGATAAGGAGGCATATTGATGGGAAAACTGGAAGTGAAAGAAAATAAAAGATTAGTATTGAAGAACGTTATTATTAAAGAATTGCGAAATATTCAGATGGATCATTTAGATTCCGAAATCCAAAAGTTCTTAAACTACATAAAAGTATTAAATATTCAAACCTATGGACCTCTCATCACAAAGTCACATGGTACAAATATTCATGAAGATGGAAGTATTACTTTTGATTATGATGTGATGCTACAGGCTCATGATTATCATTTACATAAAGAAAGATTTAAAACAAATCATTTGCATACCTGTGATAATTGCATATATGTTCGATTTGAAGGAAAAGCTGATCATTTAAATTTCGCACATACTAAGTTAGATTTATATTTATATGAAAATGATTTAGAAACAGATGGAAGTATATATAATATATACATCGCAAATGAACCTGAACATACAATAATTGATATTTTTAGGCCAGTGATAAAAAATGAAAATTTATAATCAAAATGAATTAAAAAATTCGAGAATATTTTTTGATCAAAGACCTCCAGCATTTTTAAGTTTTTTTATTTTTTTCTTGGCAATTATTTTGATTTTTACAGTATGTATTTCTAAAGCAATTGCTAAGCCGTATATTGTCAAAGCTCCAGGTGTTATCACGACTAATGATAACCAGCTTATTTCTTCTCAGCTCGATGGGGAAATAGTGCATATAAATGTGGAGGAAGGGCAAAACGTAAAGACTGGGGATGTTCTCTTTATTATTTCTAATGGGCAAGAGGGATTGCAATCATCAGCGTTTGCGGAACAACTGGAAGAGCTTAATGCAAAACTTAAAATAATGGATCGTTATGTAGAATCCTTGAAAGAACAAAAAAACCTGATGAACAATGAAGGATCAGAGCAGGAATACTATGGAAAAGTAGAATATTATTTATTGCAATTGAGAAGTGATTCATTTGATCAATCGAATATTGATAAACAGCTTAATGAAAAAGAAGCGAATATAGACTCAGTAAAAGAAGAAATACAGAATCTTAAAAGCAATATCAGCACTATTGAAGAAAACATTTCAACAAATAGTAAGCTGAGAGAGCAGTTACAAGATAGCATAAATAAAAAGCAGCAATCATTAGCAGAAATGAATGAAAGTTCCACTGAAAATTTAGACGAAGAAGTAGCTGTGACAAATGAAAATTCTACTGAAAATGCAGATGAAGAAGTACTTGGAAAAAATGAAAAAGAAATAGAGGACATAGAAGAAGAAATACAGAAACTTACTAAAGAGTTGAATTCTATTGAAAGTGAAGAAGAGAGTATCGCAAAAAAAGAGCAACTACAGGCAGAAATGGAAGCTAAGAAGAGTGAATTAGAAAATCTTGATACAGAAATAGAACAATTAGAGAATCAAAATAAGCAACCAGTTTCCCAAGCTAAGCAACTCTACAATCAATTTATTAGTGAAATTGGAGCTGCAAGAAGTCAGATTGAAACTAAGTTAGTAGAATTAGAAAGCCAAATGAGTGTTCAAAATGGACAAGAATCTTCTTTATTTATAAAAGCTAAAAATGATGGAATTGTTCATTATGTAGTGCCTGTAAAAACAGGGATGGCGATTCAACGTAATCAGGTTATTGCGGAAGTTTCAAAGAATTTAGAACAGGATTTGCAAGTAGAAGCTTATATTCCAGCCCAAGATATTTCAAGGGTTCAACTAAAGGATGAAGTGAAAGTTTCTATGGAAGGTGTTAATATTCAAAAATATGGAACTTTACAAGGGAAATTGAAGTCTATTGATTCAGGAACTATTACCCAACAAACAGAAAATGGGAATGCTATATTTTATAAATGTTTAATAATATTAGAAAAACAGAAGGTATCTGCAAGCGATGGAACAGTAATCAAAGCAATAAAATCAATGCCAGTGGAAGCAAGAATTGTTTATGAAAAAGAAACATACTTTGATTGGATCTTAAAAATGTTAAGTTTTAAAAGTTAAAGGTTTTTTTACACAGAATAAAGGAGATGGGTAACTCATAGATAAATGTGAAAATATGTCGAGTTCTTCTGAATATGTGTGGGATAAAACAGTTGAATATTCTTTCTGGTGGAATATTCTAATTGTTCTTTTGATGATGACAATGATTATAATTGGATCGATAGGCTACTTTATATTGCTCCACTCTGTTTTTGGAAAGGTGAATTTTTCAATTGGATCTTTTCTGGTCAAATGTTTGATTATTTATATCTTTTCTGTTTTATTTCATGAATTGGGACATCTTTTATTAGCTCATAAATTTGGATACCCATTTAGAATTTTTAAAGCAGGTTGTATGGAAGCATATAATAATACTTTTCGAAATATTAGATTGCGGCCAATTCAACTGTTTTCCGGCGGATTTGTTATGCTGAACTTTAATGAAGTAATCACTTCTAAAGAAGTGTTTAACCGCTTCTTTCAAAAAGATTTTTTCTATATATCCTTCGGTGGAATATTTGCTAATTTATTGTCGGTTTTAGTAGGAATATTATTATTGTTTCACCCTATTACAATTGAAATAGGCTATCTTTTCTTTTTTTATAACTTGCTGATTCTTTTAGCGCAATTCATCCATCCTAGTGATTTTACGAAATTCCAGTTTATCCAAAAGAATCCTATGAAAGCAGCAGTCGTATTTTCAGAGGAGTTGGTTGTTAATAAGAGAGTAAATTCCTTTCTGGAAAATCTATTTCATTCCTATATAGAAGATACTTTATCGAATAAAGTAATTGATCAGCATACACTCGCAATTATTCAAAGAATAATAGAATATAATGGGAAAAATAAGCAAGCCAATTCTAAGGAAATCCAACACTTTATCTCGTGGTTTATTACGAATTTTACCTTTATCAGTACCATGCAGCTACGTAATAGAATTCCTGCTGAGCGATTATTATATACACTAATAGAGTATAATTTAGTAGAACATACAGAATTCAAAAACTATAAAATATCCCGATATGCGAATAAACATCCACTCCATTCTTATTACTTGAAGTTAAAGGAATATTGAACACAGAGGGACGGTTCTAATGAGTAAGATTACTTAAAAGAACCGTCCCTTTGTGTAATGTATAATAAAGTTAACGAAGGAGGCAGTAGAATGGGTTTCCGTATTAAAGAAGAGGATCAAGATTTGGTGGTTAATAAAAAACCAGATGAAAGCAAAATGGAAATGCCGGTAATTGGTCATGCAATTTCTTTGGATGATTTTTACTAATTCATCTAATGAGGTTCAAAAGGAAATCGTTACAAAAAATGATAAGGAAATTATTCATTTAATGCAATGGAAAAATAATGGAGGTGCAACAGTATGAGTAAGTTCCCAAAAGGATTTCTATGGGGAGGTGCCATTGCTGCCAATCAGGCAGAAGGCGCATATTTAGAGGATGGAAAAGGATTGAGCGTAGCAGATATCCTTCCTGTAGGAAAAAATCGTTTTGATAACTTAAAGCTTGAGGTTCGCGAGGGGATTTTTTATCCAAGTCATGAGGCTATTGACTTTTACCATACGTATAAGGAGGATATTGCTTTATTAGCTGAGGTTGGATTGAAATGTTTTCGAACATCTATTGCGTGGAGCAGAATTTTTCCAAATGGAGACGAATCAGAACCGAATGAAAAGGGGCTGGCATTTTATGAAGATATGTTTGTAACCTTGCGTTCTTATAATATTGAACCGGTTGTGACCCTATCTCATTTTGAAACCCCGCTACATTTAGTAAAGGAATATGGAGGATGGAAGAATCGACAGCTAATCGATTTTTTTGAAAAATACGCTCAGGTTGTGTTTGAAAAGTACCAAGGCTTAGTGAAATATTGGATGACTTTTAATGAGATTAATCATACACATACACTACCTTTGTTAGCTGCAGGTCTTCATATTGAAGGGGAGAATGAGAAGCAGAAACTGCAAGATATGTATCAGGCTAGTCATCATATGTTTATCGCTAGTGCGAAAGCTGTAAATGTTGCACACGGCATTGATAATTCCATGCAAGTTGGCTGTATGCTTTCATTAAGTCCTATCTATCCAGCAACTTGTAATCCGAAAGATGTTTTTGAAGCAAATGAATTAAGAAGAAGATCATTATTTTATAGTGATGTTCATATTAGAGGAGAATATCCTTCCTATTTCCAACGAATTGTAGAGGAGAACCATTTAGAGCTAGATATTTGTGAAGAAGATTTACAGGTAATAAAAGAGGGAGTTTGTGATTACTTAGGATTTAGTTTTTATCGGAGTTCTCTTCACGAGGCTGGGATGAAAATTTTAGGTAATACTGGAGGCTTGCTCGGAAAGAAAAATCCTTATTTAAAGGAAACGCCATGGGGCTGGCCGATTGATCCACTTGCACTTCGATATGTATGTAACGAACTTACAGACCGTTATCAAAAGCCGATATTTATTGTGGAAAATGGAATTGGTCTCCATGACAAAGTAGAGAAGGATGGTAGAATCATCGATAGGGAGCGAATGCAGTATTTAAAGGAACATGTAGAAATGATGGCGGAAGCAATAAAAGATGGATGTAAAATCATAGGATATACTTGGTGGGGACCAATTGATATTGTCTCAGCAGGAACAGGAGAGATGGAAAAGCGATACGGTTTTATTTATGTAGATAAGCAAAACGATGGAAGCGGTAGCTTGCAGCGTTTAAGAAAAGAAAGTTTTTACTATTATAAAAAAATCATCGAATCAAATGGAGAAAAGTTAGAGCTTTCTAAATCAGCAGAAAGGCTAGAGATATAAATTGCAAAAGAAAGCTTCTTTCAAGGTTTATATCGAAAGGAGCTATTGCTGCTTCTAATCAGGCAAAAGGAACATGATTAGTAATCGAGCAGAGCTGTATGTAGGGAACCCATCGTTGTGGTTCCCAAAAATGTAGGATATTCATCTTTGATTTAGAAAAAACAATTGACTATTTTGTAATTTTATATTATCTTAAGTTTAGAAAGCGTTTCCTATAAGAAGAATGAAAATTTTAATATAACAGGGTGTTACTGAAAAAGGCATTACCTGGAATTGATTGCACAATGAGTAATGGAATTACCATTGCAATGTGTAATCAATTTCAGGTAATTTTTTTGTAGGTGAATATAGATTATTTTATCAAATAAATGGAAATGCAATTTTATATGAGGAAAGGAGGATTATTGTGATATTAAAGAAGGCTCTGAATAATAATGTTGTCTTGGCAAAAAATGATAAACATCAAGAGATCGTCGTATTCGGAAATGGTATAGCTTTTAAACTAAAGCCGGGAGATCCTATTGATGAAAGTAAAATTAGTAAAATATTCACCCTGCAAACGCAAGATTTATCAATAAAATTAGCAAATCTCTTAAAGGAAGTTCCGCTTCGCTATGTAGAAATGGCAGAGGAAATTATCGCTTATGCCAAAACTATTCTTAATAGACCTTTGAGTGAATATACACTTTTGACATTAACTGATCATATTTATTTTGCCATAAAGCGATATAAAAAAGGACAAGAAATTCGTAATGTTTTATTATGGGAAACAAAAAAGCTGTATAAAGCTGAATTTGATATAGGTATTAAGGCAGTAGAAATAATCAAGCGAAGAACGGGAATACAATTTAATGAGGATGAAGCTAGCTTTATTGCCATGCATTTAGTGAATACGCAATTTGAAGGCAGTGAAATTGAAAAAACAATTAAAATTGCTAAATTCACTCAAGATATACTTGGAATTATCCAATATCATTTTGGTATAGTGTTTGATGAAGATTCTTGGAATTATGGTAGATTGATAACACACTTGAAGTTTTTTGCTCAAAGAATACTATCAAATGAACATATTCAAAATGAAGATGATTATCTTTACGATCAAGTCCAGGATAAATATATAAAGTCATTTGAATGTGTCAAAAAGATTGAAAAATATGTGCTAAATGGATATGGGACACAGATTACGAAAGCTGAAATGGTTTATCTAGTCTTGCATATTAATCGTGTCACAGATCGTAATGAAAATTAATTTAATTAAAATCAGGGTGTTACTGAAAAAGGCATAACCTGAAATGATGGGAAGACGTTGCAGCTGTGGTATAGCAACATGATATCCATTCATTTCAGGTTATTTTATTTTAAGGAGGAAGAGAACCATGGCTGATTATTCAAAAATAGCAAATTCTATAATAGAAAATGTCGGCGGTGAGAAAAATGTAATAAGCTTATATCACTGCATGACTCGTCTTCGATTTAAATTGAAGGATAACAAGAAAGCAAATAAAAAAGATATTGAAAATATTGAGGGAGTTATTTCAGTAGTTGAGAGTAATGGACAGTTTCAAGTAATTATAGGTAATTCTGTTAGTGAAGTTTATAATGCGATAGTAAAACAATTTAATATTAAAACGGAATCTTCTTCTAGCTCAAATGAAAATAAAGAGAAAAGCGGAAATATCATAACAAGGTTATTTAATGTTATGTCTGGTATTATCACTCCGATTGTTCCATTGCTAGCTGGATCTGGTATGTTAAAAGCGTTATTAGTAATTTTTACAACCTATTTTGGAATGAGCAGTACAGGAAGTACGTATTTAATTTTAAGTGCAGCTTCTAATGCCGTATTTTTCTTTTTCCCAATTTTCTTAGCATTCTCTGCCGCACGTATATTTGGAACAAATCTTTATGTATCAGCAGCTATTCTTGCTGCATTACTAGAACCCAATTTTACTGGATTAATGAAAGATATTGGAGATGTTGTTCGGTTTTTTGAAATTCCGATTGTTATGTTTAAATATAGTGGTCAAATCATACCTGCTATCTTAGCTATTTGGTTATTTTCTTATTTAGAAAAATTCTTAAATCGATACATTCCAAAGGTTATTCAAACATTTGCAGTTCCAATGATTTCTTTATTGATTATGGTTCCGTTAACTGCAGGTCTCATCGGACCAATTGGGGTATA